>NZ_JAGPXZ010001288.1:0-924 GCF_018070305.1 Micromonospora sp. M51
CATCAACGCGACCACCCCGGCCACCTGCGGGGTGGCCATCGACGTGCCGTCCAGTGCGGCGTACGTGCCGCCCGGCATGGCCGACACCACACCCACCCCCGGTGCCAGCACGTCCGGCTTGCCCGAGCCGCCCGGCACCGGCCCGCGCGAGGAGAACTCCGCCACCCGCCGCTGGGCGTCCACCGCGCCGACGGTCAGCACGTCCGGGTACGGGGCGGGCGGGTCGTCGATCGAGGCGCACCAGGGGCCGGTGTTGCCAGCCGCGGCGACCACGAAGATCCCGGCCGCGTCCAGGGCGGCGGTGGCCGGCCGCAGGACCCGCTGGTCGCAGCCCTCAATAGGCGGGCAGCCCCACGAGTTGGTCAGCACCTGCGGGGCGCGCTCCGGACGGCCGTCGGTGAACGGGTCGCCACCTGCCGGGAACGGCGCCAACATGAACTGGAGGCAGTCCAGGTAGTGCGCGGGGCTGCCGAGGTTGCGGTCGAGGTTGACGCAGCCCACCCACTTCGCGTCCGGTGCCACGCCGATGCCGTCCCGCCCGACCGCGCTGCCCACCGTGTGGGTGCCGTGCCCGCCCTGGTCGGTCGGGCTCCGGGTGTCGTCCCACGGGTCGTACCAGGAGTCGTCTCCACCACGGAACCCGGCGCTCAGCGCGGGATGGCTGCCGTCCACCCCCGAGTCGGAGCTGCCCACCACGATGCCCGTGCCGGTGACCCCGAGCTGGGACCAGACCCGGTCGGCACCGATCTGGCGGATGTTCCACTCCGGGGCGGTGGGTCTGGGCACGTCGCCCCGGCTCTGCCCGGCCGGGGCCGGCAGCGGGCGTAGACGCTGGCTGACCAGCACCCGCGCGACCTCCGGCCGGCCGGCCAGCCAGGCCCGCACCGCCGGGCCGCCGTCGACCTCCACCGCGTTGACCAGGTA
>NZ_JAGPXZ010001289.1:0-916 GCF_018070305.1 Micromonospora sp. M51
GACCTGCTGATCCGTGGGCTGGCGTTCCAGGCCAGCTTCCTGTCCGCGACCGCCGTCGCCGCCCGGTTCGGCGCCGCCGCCGTCGGCGCCCACCAGATCGCCCTGCAACTCTGGTTCTTCACCGCGCTGGTGCTCGACGCCCTCGCCATCGCCGCACAGTCCCTGGTCGGCGCCGCGCTCGGCGCCGGCGACGACGCGGGGGCGCGGGCGCTCGCCCGCCGGATCGGGCTGCTCGGCGGCGTCTGCGGCGTGGGCTTCGCGCTGCTCATCGCCGCCGGCGCCGGCATCGTGCCGTCGTGGTTCAGCTCCGATCCGGGGGTACGCGAGCAGGCCGCCGTCGCCTGGCCGTGGTTCGTCGTCATGCTGCCGCTGGCCGGGGTGGTGTTCGCCCTCGACGGCGTGCTGATCGGCGCGGGCGACGTGCGTTACCTGCGCAATCTCACCATCGTGGCGGCGCTCGGCGGCTTCCTGCCGGCCATCTGGCTGGCGTACGCGCTCGATCTCGGGCTGGGCGGCATCTGGGCCGGGCTCACGGTGTTCGTGGTGATCCGGCTGGTCGCCCTGCTGCTGCGGCTGCGCAACGGCGGCTGGGCGGTGACCGGCGCGGTCCGCTGAGCACCCCGCCGGTCGTCCGGGTCACCCGGGGGCCCGCCCACGCACTCTCCGACAGCGGTCATCTGGCAGGCTTGGCCGACGTGAGCACCGATGGTCTGATCGTGGTCGACAAGCCCGGCGGCATGACGTCGCACGACGTGGTGGCGCGGATCCGCCGACTGGCCAGGACCCGACGGGTCGGGCACGGCGGCACCCTCGACCCGATGGCCACCGGGGTGCTGGTGATCGGTGTCGGCCGGGCCACCCGGTTGCTGACGTACGTGATCGGCGCGGGCAAGAGCTACACCGGCACCATCCGGCT
>NZ_JAGPXZ010001290.1:0-915 GCF_018070305.1 Micromonospora sp. M51
CGAGCCGCCCGTCGGGCAGCTCCCCGTAGACGTTGAGGCTCTTGCGGTCGAGGAAGTCGAGCAACGGCCCCGCACCGGGCCGCCAGAGGGTGTGACCGGCGCCGGTCGGGTCGAGGCGGACCAGCACGCTGTCGGCGACGAATCGGACGGGCTCCGCCCCCGCGGGCACCGGGGTGCGCACCGCCCCGATGAGTTGGGTGCCGACCACGCCCGCCACCAGCAGGTCGCCGCCGTCGCGCCAGGCGACCTGGAGGCTGTCCGGGGCCAGCACGATCCCGCCCGCCCCGGCCAGCAGCACCTGCACCAGGCCGTCGTCCTGCACCACCCACAGGGAGCGCCCCGCGGTGGTCGGCGCGCCGACCACCAGCCAACCGTTGCCGCTGGGCAGTGGCTGGGCGCGTTCGGCCGCCCCGACGTCGGGAAGTACGAGTCGCCGCCCGGCGGCGCTGACCAGCGTCTCGCCGGCCGGCGGAGCGGCCGATGTCTCGGGCGAGGGGACGGAGCCGGGAATGCTGGCCTTCGGGAGCGGCCGGTTGGTCGGGCCCGGGTCACCGATCACCACGATGGGGGGCCCGTCCCGGCTGGTCTCGGCGCCGAGCTGGGCGATGCCGGCGCTGAGCAGCACGGTGGTGACCGCGGCGAGGGCGACGCCGGCTGCGGCGCGTCGACGCCGGATCCGGTTCGCGCGGCGGATGGCCTGGCCCGCCGGATCGACGCTCAGTGGGCGGGTACGCGCGACCTGGTGCGAGAGGCTCTCCCGCACCGCACCTTCCAACTCGTCAGGCCGCACCTGGTATGAACGCGGCGGGACGTCCGTCAGGTTGTCGGGCCGGCCGGGGAGTTCAATCACTGCTGCTCCCCGGAGCCCGTGCCGACGGGCACGGCCGCCGGGGCGGTGGGCAGCACGACCTGCGG
>NZ_JAGPXZ010001291.1:0-915 GCF_018070305.1 Micromonospora sp. M51
AGCCGGGCCTGATCGGTTTGGACTGGGCCGGCTTCACGGACGCCGGCGCGCCGGCGCGGCGGTTCGCCGTCGACGGCTACCTCGGCGAGGACGACGGGCGGCTCATCGTCGAGGTCGAACAGGGACGGGCCGCCGCCGGCATCGTCAGCTACCGCGCGGGGCGCTATGCCGGTCGGGCGTCGTACTGGGAGATCGGCATCGTCCTGCTGCCACCGTGGCGGGGGCGGGGCATCGGGTGGCGCGCGCAGGCGTTGCTCTGCGACTACCTCTTCCAGCACACCCCGGCGCAACGCATCCAGGCCGGCACCCACCCGGAGAACGTGGCCGAGCAGCGGGCGCTGGAAAGGGCCGGCTTCCAGTTGGAGGGCATCGTGCGGGCCAGCGAGTTCCGGGCCGGTCGGTGGCGCGACGGTTACCTCTACAGCCGGTTGCGCGACGACCCTTCCCCCTGGGACGCGGCGACCGGAGGCTAACGCGGGCGGACTCCCGGCTGCACCGTCAAGGTCCCGGCCTCGGCGTCGATGGTGGCCCGTGCGCCGAGCGGAACGGTGAGCTGCCCGTTGCCGTGTCCCAGCCGTAACCCGCCCAGGACCGGCACGCCGAGGTCGTACAGGCGGTCCTTCAGCACCGCCGCCGCGTCCCACTCACCCGGACCACCGACGCTGTTGGTGATCTGGCCGATGGCCACCCCGGCGACCCGGGACAGCACACCCACCCGGCGCAGCTCGGTCACCATCCTGTCGATGCTGTACGGAGCCTCGTCCACGTCCTCGAAGAACAGGATCGCGTCGTCGAACCTCGGGGCGTCCTCCGCGCCGAGCGAGGTGGAGATCAACGTCAGGCAGCCGCCGAGCAGGGGACCGGACGCCCGCCCGGGCACCAGGACGGGGGCTGCCGTCTCGGCCGGATCCCTGG
>NZ_JAGPXZ010001292.1:0-912 GCF_018070305.1 Micromonospora sp. M51
GACCGCCGTGGCCCTGACCCGCTTCGGCTACCCGTTACGCCACCCGGCGGCCACCTCGTCAGCCGTCCGCCGCGCCGCGGACCCGGCCGTCTCCCCGTCACCCGCCACCCGGCAGGAAGGCTGAACGATGCTCTCACTGGTGGTGGGCACCGGTCGCTGCGGTTCGACACTGGTCCAGGAGTTGCTCTCCCGGCATCCCGCTGTCGGCTTCGTCTCCGGCCTGGACGACAAACTGGCCCGGCTCAACCCCAAGGGCCGGTTCAACGGCCTGCTCTACCGGCGCTCGGCACCACGCCCGGCGGGGATGACCTCGCTGCGACACAGTCGACGGTTGCTGGAGCGGGGTCGGCTCCGGGTGGCGCCGTCGGAGGCGTACCACCTGCTCGACCGGCAGGTGCTCGCCGGTTTCTCCCGGCCGTGCCGGGACCTGGTCGCCGAGGACCTGACGCCGTTCGTGTCCCGACGGTTGCGGGCCTTCTTCGACGAGCGGATCGCCCGGCAGGGCTGTCAACAGCTGGTGCAGCACGTCACCGGGTGGCCGCGCACCGGTCTGCTGCACGCCGCGTACCCGGATCTGCGGGTGGTCAACGTGGTCCGCGACGGCCGCGCGGTGGCCAACTCGTGGCTCCAGATGGGCTGGTGGGACGGGTGGCGCGGGCCGGACAACTGGATCTACGGCCCGCTCCCGTCCGACCTGCGGGAGGAGTGGATCGAGTCCGGCCGTTCGTTCCCGGTGCTCGCCGCGCTGGGGTGGAAGATGCTGATGGAGGCTTTCGCCCAGGCCCGGCTGCGGCACCCGGCCGACCAGTGGCTCGACGTGCGCTACGAGGACCTGGTCGAGCAGCCACGTGAGCAGGTCGCCCGGATGCTCGACTTCCTCGGTCTGCGCTGGTCGACCGGCTTCGAGAAGGG
>NZ_JAGPXZ010001293.1:0-904 GCF_018070305.1 Micromonospora sp. M51
GCTCAAGGGCCTCACCGGGCCGGACGAGATCCACACCGTGCTGGGCGGCATGCCGCACAACGTCACCATCGAGATGGACCTGGCGCTGTGGCGGCTGGCCCAGGGCGCGGGCGAGCACCGCCGACTCCTGCTCGACACCCCGCCGGCCGAGCTGGCCACGCGCTACCTGCGCGGAACCCTGCCCGACATCGGCATGGTCGCCTTCCTGGAGGCCTACGGCCACCGGGGCGTCGCCGAAGTCGACCTCGGCGTGCCGCGCTGGGAGGAGGACCCCGCGCCGGTCTTCGCCGCTGTCGCCAACTACCTGCGGGTCACCGATCCACGCCAGGGCCCCGACGAACGTTTCCGACAGGCCGCCGTCGCCGCCGAGCGAGCGCTGGCGGAGCTGATCGGGCGAGCCCGCCGTCGGCGGCCGGTGCGCGGCACCATCGCCGGTTTCCTGCTGCGCCGGGCGCGGTCGTTGGCCGGTCTGCGCGAGGCCGGCAAGTTCGCCGGGTTGTACCCACTGCGCGAGACCCGCCGGCAACTGCTGCTCATCGGCGCCGACCTGCACGGCACCGGGTTGCTGGACCAACCCGACGACATCATGTTCCTGACCCTCGACGAGGTGCACGCCGCCGTACACCAGGGTGTCGACCCGCGAGCGACAGTCACCTCCCGGCGGGCCGTGCACCGCCGGGAGCTACGCCGCGCGACGGTGCCGGTGGCGCTGCTCTCCGACGGCACCGACGTCGAGGCGGTCCTGCCCCCGACGGCGGCCGGCGACGGGACGCTCGCCGGCGTGGGCGCGGCGGCGGGTCGGGTGACCGGCCCCGCCCGGGTCGTCCACGACCGGGGCACCGCCCACGTCGAGCCGGGCGACGTCCTGGTGGCCGCGCCCACGGACCCCGGGGGGTCCCCGCTG
>NZ_JAGPXZ010001294.1:0-904 GCF_018070305.1 Micromonospora sp. M51
GTGGCGGGCCTTCCCGCTTACCCCTCAGCGGTGGACGCGGGCGTCCCGGTGGACCTGGCGGTGGTGGCGGTCCCGCCGGAGGCGGCGACAGCGGTGGTCGCCGACGCCGCCGCCGCAGGGGTGCACGGCCTGGTGGTCATCTCGGCCGGCTTCGCCGAGGCCGGCCCGGAGGGCGCGGCCACGCAGCGCGCGCTGGTCCGCGCGGCGCACGCCGCCGGCATGCGAGTCGTCGGCCCGAACTGTCGCGGCGTGGCCAACACCGACCCGACGGTACGCCTCAACGCCACTCTCGCCCCGGCGTTGCCGCCGGCCGGTCGGGTCGGCATCTTCAGTCAGTCCGGTGCGTTCGGGGTGGCGTTGCTCGCCGAGGCGGACCGGCGCGGCCTCGGGCTGTCCAGCTTCGTCTCGGCCGGCAACCGGGCCGACGTCTCCGGCAACGACCTCCTGCAGTACTGGCAGGACGACACCGGCACCGACGTGATCATGCTCTACCTGGAGACCTTCGGAAACCCCCGCAAGTTCGCCCGGCTGGCCCGACGGATCGGCCGCGCCAAACCGGTCGTCGCGCTCGCCTCGCCGGCCCGCCCGCCCGGGGTCGGCGACGCCGCCGGGCCGGACGAGGTGGCGGTGGCAGCGCTCTTCGCCCAGTCCGGGGTGATCCGGGTGGACACCGTGCCGGAGCTGCTCGACGTGGGTGTGCTGCTCGCCAACCAGCCGTTGCCGGCCGGCGGCCGGGTCGGTGTGGTCGGCAACTCCTCCGCCCTCACCGGGCTGGCCGCGACCGCCTGTGTCGGGCAGGGCCTCACCGTCGCCGACGGCTACCCCCGCGACGTGGGGCCGAGCGCGGGTGCCGCCGAGTTCGCCGCCGCGCTCGCCGAGACGGCCGCCGACGACCGGGTGGACC
>NZ_JAGPXZ010001295.1:0-901 GCF_018070305.1 Micromonospora sp. M51
CGAGGCCGCCGGACGCGCCGGCCAGAAGGATCCGCATACCCCCATCTTCGTCCAGAACGCCGCCGACGGATGCGCGGGGCGGCCGACGTCACCGGCTGTGGGACGGACCGGCGAGGAAATTTGCGGGACCCGCCATACGGCGCGGAGTACGCAGGTCAACGGGCCTCCCAGCGGCCGAAAAAGGCTACCGCGCGCATTCAGTGATTGCCGCGTTTCCGCAGGTCGGAGCAAACGTGAACGCGGTGTTCGCGATTGCTTCCCGCATCGATATGGCTGACCATGAGCCATCCGGGAGCACCCCCGAAAGGCGGGGTCGGCTCACCGTGCCCACCGTCGGGCGATCCCTGAGGAGGAACCATGCCGATCCTGGTGAGCGGAGCGACCGGGACCGTCGGAGGCAGCCTGGTCCGGCAACTGGTGGCCGCCGGCCACGACGTACGCGCACTGACCCGCGACCCGGCGTCACCGGCGGCCGCCGCGCTGCCCAGCGGGGTGGAGGTGGTGGCCGGCGACTTCGCCAGGCCCGACACGCTGGCACCGGCGCTGCGCGGCGTGACGCGCATGCACCTGGTCGCGATGGATGGGTACGGGCCGCTGACCACCGGCGCGGAGATCCTGGAGCTGGCCCGGAAGGCTGGCGTCCGTCGGGTCACCCACCTCGGGCACAACGATCCGAGCCGGGCCGACGACGACCCGCTGGAGGCACCGCACCGGCCGCTGCACCGGGCGGTCGAGACCTCGGGTCTGGAGTGGACGCACGTGTTTCCCGGCGAGTTCATGGCGAACACCAGGGAGTGGGCACACACCATCCGGGCCGAGGGGGTGGTTCGGGCGCCCTTCGGTGACTGGAACAGCGCCCTGGTCCACGTGGCGGACATCGCCGCGGTCATCATGGCCGCGC
>NZ_JAGPXZ010001296.1:0-901 GCF_018070305.1 Micromonospora sp. M51
GACAGGTGTACGACCTGTCCGGCCCCCGTGCGCTCACCTTCGCTACGGCGGTCGCCACGATCGCGCGGGTGACCGGCCGCTCGATCCGCTACGTGGAGCTCACTCCGGAGCAGTACCACGCCGAACTGCGCGCCGAGGGTTATCCGGCGCAGGCGGCCACGGGGCTGAACGCCCTGTTCGCCGGGATGCGGGCGGGCCATCTCGCCGAACCGACCGACGGGGTACGTCGAGTTCTCGGACGGGACCCGCTCGACTTCGACACCTACGCCGAACGGGCCGCTGCGGCCGGCGCGTGGTCGTAGTCCGCCCGGCGGGCGGCATGAGAGCGGCGTAACAGGTGATCTGCCCGCATACCGCGAGCACCCGGACGTACCGTGAGATCGTGTCGACGAAAGACGTACTCACCAAGGCTGACCTCGCTGAACTTCGCCGCTCGGCGCTCGGGACGGCCAACCCGCTCGGCGTCGCCGCTGATCTCGCCGAGGCGGCGGAGCAGGGCCGACTGGAGGATCCCGACGACGCCGGGGACGCGCTGACACTGGCCGCCGAGATCGCCGAGATCCGGTCCCGACCGGATGCCGCCCTGCGCTACGCGGAGCGGGCCCTGGCGGCGTACCCGTCCGGGGACGATCCGCGGGCCGGGTTCGCCCGGGCGCTGCGGGCCCGGGCGCTGTTCCGCGCCGGCGGTCGGGACGACGAGGCGATGGCAGAGTTGACAGCGCTGCGCCCGTTGCTGCGCACGCAGCCCGACGCCCCCGCCTACGTCAGCGCGGCGCTGGATGCCGGTGGTCGTTCGGCGATTGCCGAGCAGTGGCTGAGCGAGGCGGTCGACGCGGTGCTCAACGAACGCGCGACCGCCGCCTCCGGGCCGGCCAGCACCGCGATCGACCCGGTGGTCGAT
>NZ_JAGPXZ010001297.1:0-898 GCF_018070305.1 Micromonospora sp. M51
CGTCCCGGAACGGGATGAACTCCTTGTCGAGGATCTCCTTCTTCTTCTTACCCATGGCCCGGCGCAGCAGGTCCGCCTGACCGAGGCTGTAACCGGCGAGGATCTGCGCGGCCCGCTGCACCTGCTCCTGGTAGACGATCAGGCCGTGGGTGGGCGCCAGGATCTCCCGCAGCGGCTCCTCCAGCTCCGGGTGGATCGGGGTGATCTCCTGCAGGCCGTTCTTGCGCAGCGCGTAGTTGGTGTGCGAGTCGACGCCCATCGGACCGGGCCGGTACAGGGCCAGGACGGCGGAGATGTCCTCGAAGTTGTCCGGTTTCATCAACCGCAGCAGCGACCGCATCGGCCCACCGTCGAGCTGGAACACGCCGAGGGTGTCACCGCGGGCCAGCAGCTCGTACGCGGCCTTGTCGTCCAGCGGCAGGGCCAGCAGGTCGAGCTTCAGGCCGTGGTTCAGCTCGATGTTCTTGACCGCGTCGTCGATGATCGTCAGGTTGCGCAGGCCGAGGAAGTCCATCTTCAGCAGCCCGAGCGACTCGCAGGTCGGGTAGTCGAACTGCGTGATGATCGCCCCGTCGGCGTCGCGGCGCATCAACGGGATGTGCTCGATGATCGGCTCGGCGGACATGATGACGCCGGCGGCGTGCACACCGGTCTGCCGGATCAGCCCCTCGATGCCCTTGGCGGTGTCGATCACCTTGCGGACGTCCGGGTCGGAGTCGTACAGGCCGCGGATCTCGCCCGCCTCGGCGTAGCGGGGGTGCTTGTTGTCGAAGATGCCGGTGAGCGGGATGTCCTTGCCCATCACCGCCGGCGGCATGGCCTTGGTGATCCGGTCGCCGACCGCGTACGGGAAGCCGAGGACCCGGGCCGAGTCCTTGATCGCGGCCGTCGCCTTGAT
>NZ_JAGPXZ010000131.1:0-10945 GCF_018070305.1 Micromonospora sp. M51
GGGCGGTGCCGAGCGGCGCCGCCGGGGAGGAAACGTGATGCGGTTCGAGGCCGATACCGAGATCGCCGCGGACGCCGAGCAGGTCTGGGCGGTGCTCGTCGACGTGGGGAGCTGGCCCGAGTGGACCGACTCGGTGACCCAGGTCGAGCGGGGGGAACCGGGGCCGCTCGCCGTCGGCGCGACCGCCCGACTGACGCAGCCGAAGCTGCGGCCGGCCCTCTGGCGGGTCACCGAGTTGACCGAGCGGCGGGAGTTCGTGTGGGTTTCCGGCGCGCCGGGTGTGCGGACCACGGGGGAGCACCGGCTGCTGTCGCTGCCCGACGGGCGTACCCGCGTCGAGCTGGCCATCGACCAGTCCGGTCCGCTGGCCGGCCTGATCGGCCGGCTGTACGGCGGGCTGCTCCGCCGTTACCTGCGGATGGAGGCCGACGGGCTCCGGCGTCGCTGCGAGCGGGGCTGACAGTCGGGCTCTCCCGCCGCCGCATCGGTGGGTGCAGGCTGAGCCGTACCGTGTCGACTCTGCGCCGGCCGGTGAGCGCGTCCGCCCCAACGCGTCAGTAGCCGGCGAACGAGCGGATCGGGGCCCGCGGGCCGTACTTCGGCGCCCGGATGCCGGCGACCTCCAGCAGCAGACACACCCGGCCCCGGTGACCTCGGAACGGCTCCAGCAAGGCCAACATCCGGGCGTCGTCGCCCCGCGGTTCGCCGGCCAGCGCCCAGGCCACAGTGTTCGGGATGTGGTAGTCGCCGACGCTGACCGCGTCCGGGTCCCCGTAGGCGATCCGGACCACCTCGGCGGCCGTCCACGGCCCGATGCCGGGGATCGCGGTGAGCCGACGGGTGGCGTCGGTGGCGTCGGTGCTGCGCTCCAGGCGGTCGGCGAGCGCCGCGGCGCGACGAAGCGTGTCGGCCCGACGCTGCTCCACCCCGAACGGGTGGAACACCCAGTACGGGGTGGCGGCCACCGCGGCGGCCTCGGGCGGTAGGAGCAGCGGCTGCAGCGGCCCGGGAGCCGGTTCCCGGAAGTGCCGCACCATCGCCGCGTACGCCCGGTAGGCCTCCTTGCCGGTGACCTTCTGTTCGAAGACCGCGCGCAGCAGCCGGGGGAAGACCTGCCCGGTGGCGGGCATCCGGAGCCCTCGGTGCTCCCGGGCCAGCCGGGCGACCAGCGGGTGCGCCGAGGCCAGCTCGGTGAAGCCGGTCAGGTCGTCACGCAGCCCCGCGATCGCGTCGGCGCGGGCGAGGACGTGCTCGGCCCCCGGCCCGTACCCCTCGGCGAGCAGCTCCCCGCCGGCCGGTCGCAGCGCGAGCGTGGCTGGACCTCCCGGGGTGCGGGTCGCCCACCAGAAGGTGCCGGCCGCCACCCGGGCGCACGGGTCGTACGGGCTGAAGGTGAGCGCGCGGACCGAAGCGGCCAGCCGGTAGCCGACCGGTGGGTGCAGCACCCTCGTCGCGGCGGGTCCGGTCTCGGTCACCCCGCTACTCTGCCAGGTCACGGCAGCGGCCGGCGATCGGCCGTACCGGTCGCACGCGGAGTTGAGCAGCTTCGCGAGGGTACGTTCGGTCGACCGACCCGGTGTCATTGAACCACCCGAATGGCCAGGATTATCTTCTCGAATACCCCCATACCGCCCTTATGCCATTTTTACCTGTAGGCCAGGTATCGATCATGTGGTTATTTGATGGCCTGCAGGTAACATGCACTGCCCCGGGCCACCTGCGGCGGCCAACGTCGTCCCTCACGGGAGAACACGGTCCGGCCCGGAGATCGGTGTCCGCCGCCAGCCGCCGCCAGGCGACGCGCGGTTGACGCCAGATCGCCACGCGGTGCCAACGGGGGATCTGTGGAAAGGCATGCAGTGATGGCCGCACGGGTGTGTGTCGAATCATCGCGAGTGGGACGTCGCCCCGCCAACCGTACGCAGGGCTGAACGGTGCCCGCTGACGAGGCGGCCGTAGCGAACGGACGGCCCAGCGCATGATCGCCCTGAAGATCTACCGACTCCTGCCGTCACCGGCCCGGCGGCGACTGCTGGGCATGCTGCCCGCGCACCGGCGGATGGGCCTGGTGCAGACGCTCTCCCGCCCGCGCGGCGGCGACACGGTGCATCCCCTCGGCGCCCGGGTGGCAGTGACCGACGGTGGCGTTCGCACCCGGGCCGAGGTCGTCGCCACGGCGACCCCGTTGCAGCAGTGGCACCGCAACCTCACGGCCGTCACCACCGCGCTGCACGCGGCCGGCATCGAATACCACTGCATCCGTAACGACGACCACCTGCGCAGCACCGTCGCGGTCCTGGACGACCACCGGCCGGCGGTACAACGCCTGATCCGCTCCGCCCCCGCACTGGCCGGCGCGGACGTCCGGGTGGTGCAGGTCCAGCCCCGTCGGGACCAACCGGACGCCACCCCGACCGAGGTGATCCAGGTCTGCTTCCCGGTGACCGACACCCGCGCCGGTGTGGTCCTCGGCGCACAGTTCGCCTGCGAGATCGAGTTCTGGAGCCGGCACGGGGACATGGTCCGCGCGCCGCGGCGCAACGGGGTCGTCGACGAGGCACCCGCCCGGGCTCAGCCGGTCCGGGTGGCGGCGGCGCTGATGAGCCACTTCGTGCCCGAGGCCGACGACCACACCTACGGCACCCGCCGGGACCTGGCCGTTCGAGCGCCGGACCGGATCGGCTTCCCGATCGACGCCGTCTACACCTGGGTGGACGGCTCCGACCCGCAGTGGCTGAAGCGGAAGTCGCTGGCGCTCGGCGCCCCCGAAGGCCCGCTGCACGCGGTCGCCGCGAACTCCTCGCGCTATCACAACCGCGACGAGCTGCGGTATTCGCTGCGGTCGCTGCACAGCTTCGCGCCCTGGCTGCGGCGGATCTTCCTGATCACCGACAGTCAACTGCCGAGCTGGCTCGACCCGAGCCACCCGATGATCACGGTCATCTCGCACGCCGAACTCTTCGCCGACCTCGGCGGCCGGTCGTCGTACAACTCGCACGCCATCGAGTCGCGGCTGCACCGCATCGACGGCCTGTCCGAACACTTCCTCTACCTCAACGACGACGTGTTCCTCGGTCGCCCGCTGCTGCCCAACCACTTCTTCCACGCCAACGGGATCGCGAAGTTCTTCCCCTCGCCGGCCCAGTTCGGCCTGGGCGAGGCGAAGCCGGAGGACCCGCCGGTGAAGGCCGCCGGGAAGAACAACCGCCGGCACATCCAGCGGCAGTTCGGCGTGACCATCACGCAGAAGATGAAGCACACCCCGTTCGCGCTGCGCCGCAGCATCATGCAGCAGATCGAGGGCACGCTGCCGGACGAGGTGATGGCCACCGCCCGGCACCGGTTCCGGCACCACGGCGACCTGTCCATCCCGTCGTCGCTGCACCAGTACTGGGCGTTTTTGACCGCGCAGGCCGTCCCCGGCGACATCGAGTACGAGTACGCCGACCTGGGCCACCCCTCGACCCCCGCCCGACTGGCCGAGCTGCTGGCCCGCCGCAACCGCGACGTGTTCTGCCTCAACGACACCGACTCCGACCCTCGGACGTTCGCCGAGCAGGAGCGGATGCTGGCCGACTTCCTGCCGCGCTACCTGCCCTTCCCCGCCCCGTTCGAGCTGCCGGACGACGTGGTGGCGGAGCGGCGGAGCGTGGGCGCCGGGGAGCTGTACCGGCGCTCGTACCGCTCGGTGCAGGACGCCCGTCGGGGCGCCCCGATCGACGCTCCCACCATGCCCAACAACATGCTCAACACGGTCACCGACTTCAAGGCGGTTCCAGACCGGAGGAACCGGCCCTACCGAGGACCCGACCCCGTTGGGGAACGCCGTGACGTCTGATCGCCAGCTCAGCGGCAGCCCACGGTCCATGGCGATCGTGGCCCATCAGGACGACGACCTCTATTTCATGAACCCGCTGCTCGTCAACCAGCTGCGCCACAGCCAGCTGCACGTGACCGTCTGCCTGACCGCCGGTGAGGCGGACGGACGTAACGCTCCGGCCGGGTCCGAGGCACATGCCGCGCTGCCGGTGAACTTCGAGGGCTTCGCCGCCGCCCGATTCAACGGGCTCCGGCGCGCGTACGGGGAGATGGTTCTCGGCGATCGGGACGCCAAGTGGCGCCGGGATGCGGTCACCGTGGGTCCGGGCATCGAGGCGGATCTCTCGACACTTGTCGACGCGCCACAGATCCGGCTGGTGTCTCTCAACCTCTGGTGCACGCCGCCCCCCGGCTCGCCAAGCGAGGCTGGCCCACTGCAGCGCCTGTGGACCGGCGAAGCAACCGTCACACCCACCATGGTGCCGCTCGGTTCGCCGGTCTCCGGGAGCTTCGTCTACTCCCGGGAGAGCCTGATCGGAGCGCTGCTGCACCTCCTGCGCGAGGTCGAGCCGACGTTGCTGTGGACGATGGACCCGGACCCGGACCGTCAACTGCACGACAGGGCGAACCCGCAGCACGCCGACACCGGCGACTACTCCGACCACATTGCC
Organism: Micromonospora sp. M51; assembly: GCF_018070305.1. Taxonomy (NCBI): domain Bacteria; kingdom Bacillati; phylum Actinomycetota; class Actinomycetes; order Micromonosporales; family Micromonosporaceae; genus Micromonospora; species Micromonospora sp. M51. The sequence goes on from NZ_JAGPXZ010000131.1 coordinate 4,491, forward strand.
CACACCGTCACCGGACTGTTCGCACACGAGGCGGCCCAACGGTGGTTCGCCGAAGGTGGTGGCAAAGCCACGGCCGTCGAGGCGTTCCGCGGCTACTACGTCCGGCGGTGGCCGTCCAACCTCAGTCCCGAGGCGCGGGCAGTCAAACAGCGGTACAAGGACATCTACGGCTGGGCGGACGGTCTGCCCGCCGACGGTCCAGTGGGCCGCGGTGACCGCAAGGTCGGGGGCGACGCGATCGGGGGTGGGAACGCGTCAGGCACCACCTTGCGCTATCCCGGCTCGCAGGCATGGTCCGCGCCGGGCCCGAACGGCAGGTTGTCAGCCTTCGCGGTACGCGGCGGCCAGGTGGTCCACTGGCAGCAGACCGACACCGGTGCGTTCTCCCCAGGACGGGAGCTCGCCGGCGCCGGGTTCCTGCCGCACGTCGTCGCGCTGGCCGCCGCGGACGGTGGCTTGCGGCTGTTCACGGTGCGGCAGAAGATCACGGCTGAGCCCGACCGACACGGTCGTGCATCTGCACGACCGTGCTGCCGGCGGCCCCGGGTGACACGGACGTCCGCTGGGAGTCGCTCGGCAACCCCGCCGGGCTCGACGATCCGTCGAAGCGTCGGCACCTCGGCATGCCGCACGCCGTCCCGCTGCCCGGCGGTGGCGTGCTGCTGCTCGTCCGCAACGCCGACAAGGGACTGAGTTGTCGGTTGCACGACGGGACGTCCTGGACGCGGTGGCAGGATCTCGGCGGCCGGGACGTCCAGGACGGCCTGACCGCGGTCGCGCTCGACGGCCACATCGTGGAGGTCTTCGCCGCGGCGCGTACCGGGACCGCACGTTGGCTGGTCTCCGTACCGGAACTCACGGCCGAGTACGCCGTGCTGGAGACGGAGGCACCGGCGGGTCCCCCCGCCGTGACGCGGCTGCCTGACGGCGAGCGGCTGCTGCTGTTCCGACGACGGGACTCGGCGTCGTTGTTGTCGTACCGCACCCGGGGGGCCGGTCGGGAGTGGGACCTGTCGACGGCGGCCGACCTCGGCGGACACGGCGGTCCCGGCCCGCTGAGCGTCCGGTACGTTTCCCGGGCGGGCGCGGTCCTGCTCGCGGTCCGCGACGACGCTTCCGGTTCCAGCGTCGCCTGGTTGGACCCGGACGGGTCGACGCCCTGCCGATGGTTTCGTGAGGCGACGCCGATCACCGGTGGGCACGCGGTGCAGGTTGACGGCAGCGGCCGCCCCGTCGTCCTGGCCGTGTCGACAGCGGGTGGCCTACGCGTCTCGCGACCGCAACGATTCGGATCGTCAGTGACATCGATGAAGGAAGTGCCGTGAACAACACGCCGGTGGCACCGCAGCGCGCGGTCGTACCATCCCGGGCCGTCAACGTGGCCGGGTCCGTGCCGGCGGGCGGCGCTGGGCATGGCCCGGGCGAGCTGCGTGAGGTCCTGGTCGACGGTGGACGTCGTACCGCGCACGTGCATGCCGACCTGACTCCGATCCTGGGGCGTCAGCTGAACGTCGACGCGGTGAGCGGCGCGCTGGAGGCGCACGGGGTGGACTACTTCCTCGTGCGCGGCATGGACGACCGGACGCCGGTCATCGGCGTGAGTGAGGTCGACCGGTTGGCCGCACTTGGCGCACTGGAGAAGCTCGGCGGGGCGGAGACCTGCTATGTGAGCCAGGTACTGCCCCGGCCGCCGATCGTCGGCGGGCTCACCGACGCGTCGGAGGCGCCGGCCTGGACCGAGCTGTACGCCGCGCAGGCGATCAAGCTGACCTGGTTCCGCGCGGACCCGAGCCTGAAGCTGATCCTGGGCCCGGCGTACGGCTGCGACATCGAGTTCTGGAAGCCCGACCGGAAGGCCGGACTGCTCCGCTCGCCCCGGCCCAACCGGATGATGCGGGCGGTGGCACTGGACGGCACGCCGGTACAGGTGGGCGAGCACCGGCTGAGCCGCCTCGCGTCCCCGGTGAAGTGGCACCCGCCCCGCCGTAGCCGCCCCGAGTTCGACCACCTGCTCCCGGACGACATCGACTTCCCGATCGACGTTGTCTACACCTGGGTCGACGGCGCGGATCCAGAGTGGCAGCAGCGCCGCGCGGGCGTCCGTGGCGAGTCGTTGCACGCTGAGGCGGCGAGTGAGTCCCGGTACATCAACCGGGACGAGCTGAAGTTCTCGTTGCGGTCTCTGCATCTGAACGCGCCGTGGGTTCGCAACATCTACATCGTGACCGACCACCAACGGCCCGCCTGGCTCGACCTGAGCGCTGGCAACATCTTCCTGGTCAACCACGAGGAGATCTTTGCGGCCCCGGACGCGCTGCCGACCTTCAACTCTTGCGCTATCGAGAGTCAGTTGCACCGCATCGACGGCCTCGCCGAGCATTTCCTGTACCTCAACGACGACATGTTCTTCGGTCGCCCGCTGGCGCCGCAGACGTTCTTTCTGGCCAACGGCAACACCAAGTTCTTCCTGTCCCAGAACCGAATTCCGCTCGGCGAGATCAGCGAGTTGGACTCCCCGGTGGACGCGATGATCAAGAACAACCGGGCACTGATCGAAAAGCGGTTCGGCCGTACCCTCACCCAGGGCAGCCAGCACGTGCCCTATCCGCTGCGGCGCAGCATCCTCGCGGAGATCGAGCGGGAGTTCCCGGTCGAGCACGAGGCCACCATGCGCAGTCGATTCCGCAGTGCCAACGACCTGACCATCACGTACTCACTGCACCACTACTACGCGTTCCTGACCGGCCGCGCGCTGCCCGGTCGCGTCAACTACGGCTACGTCCAGCTCGCGGTACCCGACCTGGAGGCACGGCTGCGCCGGGCGGAGGCACGGCGGGACTGGGACACCTTCTGCATCAACGACGCCTACTCGACCTTCGCCCAGTTGCAGCACCAGATGACCATCCTCGAACCGTTCATGGAGGCGTACTTCCCGGTCCCCAGCCCCTACGAACTGAGGACCATCGGGTGAAGTTCGCCTTTCTGATCCACAACATGTACGGCGTGGGCGGCACCAACCGAGCCGTACTCAACCTGGCGACCGCCCTGGTGGGCCAAGGTCACGACGTCGAGATCGCCTCCGTGTTCCGCCGTACCGACCAGCCGATGTTCGACATCGATGACCGGATCGCGCTGGTGGCTCTCGTCGACACCCGGCCGCGACGTCCCGACCGGGCCGATCCCCAGCTTCGGGAGCCGTCCCTGCTGGTGCCGAAGAGCGAGGAGTTCCACACCCAGTACAGCCGGCTCACCGACGAACGGATGATCGGCTATCTGCGCTCGACCTCGGCTGACGTGGTCGTGGGAACCCGGCCGGGCATCAACCTGGTGGTGGCGCGGCACGGCCCCGACCACGCGGTCCTTGTGGCGCAGGAGCACATGACACAGGACCTGATCGATGACGCGTTGAAGGAGGAGATCCGGCTCTCGTACGACCGGATCGATCTGGCCTTCACGGTGACCGAGGCTGACGCCGCCGCGTTCCGTTCCGGCAATCCGGTGCCCCACACTCGCGTCGAGGCGCTGCCGAACAGCGTTCCCCAGCCCACGGTCCCGCCCACCGACGGGTCCAACCGGATCGTGGTCACCGCCGGGCGGCTCGACCCGATCAAGCGGTACGACCGGCTCATCGCCGCCTTCGCGAGGATCGCCGGCGACCACCCGGACTGGAAGTTGCGGATCTACGGCGACGGCCCGCAGCGTCCCGCGCTGACCGCACAGATCCGTGAGTTGGGCCTGTCCGACCAGGTCCAACTGATGGGCCGGCGCGAGGACATGTCCACGGAGTGGGTCAAGGGCTCCATCGCCGCAGTCTCCTCAGAACGCGAGTCGTTCGGCATGACGATCGTGGAGGCGATGCGGCTCGGCCTTCCCGTTGTCAGTACCGACTGCCCGGTAGGCCCCCGGGAGATCATCCAGCACGGCGTCGACGGCCTGCTGGTCCCGATGGACGACATCAACGCCTACGCCTCCGCGCTGCGGACGCTGATGAGCGACGACGACCTCCGGGCCAGGCTGGCCAAGCTGGCGCTGGTGAACGCGGCGCGGTTCGATCCGGACACGCTGGCGGAGTCCTTCGCCCAGCAATGCGCCGCCGTGCTGGCTGAGCGAGGCCCGGCAACCGGGCGGCCGTCGCGGGTCACCCGGTCGGCCAAGGGACCGAGAACCGGCCGTTCGGTGTTGGCTCGTGGCGGTGAGGTGGTCCGGGAACCTGGTCTGGCGCGGCTGTTGGGCGACCCGCTGCTGCGCGGGATCGCCGGCAGCGACCTGGCTCGCCGGGCGAGCATGGGTGCTCTGGTCCGCCTCTCCCGCATCCGGCAGGCTCGGGCCACCTCCGCCCGGTTGCAGAAGGCGATCCGTCGGCGGGCTGCCGCGCCGGGCGCTGGGCCGAAGGTGAACTGCCAGGTGTTGCCGGACCACGGTCTCAGCCTGCATGTCAACGCGTCCGGGCTCGCGGCGGGTGCGCACCTGCTCCTGCGCGACCGCGACAGCGGGCAGAAGGTGCGGATGCCACTGGAACCACAGGACGACGGGATCTACCAGTCGGTGGTGCTGCCCGCCGACGCGCTGCCGGAGGGCCGCTGGAACGCGTACGTGCAGCCGGTAACGGGGGCGCGCCAGCGACTGACGCCCGACCGGATCGACACGCGGGTACTCGCCGGCGGATACCAACCGGTGGATGGTCCTGGCGGTGCAAACCCGATCCGTGCGCACCTGCCGTACCGCACGGCGGACGGCTTTCTGGCCGTACGCAGTTGGGTGCGGGAGGAGCACGCGGAGGTGCGGCGGATCGCGCTCAGCGGCGAGCGGGTGTCGATCGAGGCCGTCTGGTGCGGTTCGGGCACCCCGGACCGGGCCGTGCTGCACCGACGCGGCCACCGCGAGGGCATGGTCTCCGTGCCGGTTCTGCGGACCCGTAGCGGTCATCTGCGCATCGACGTGGCCGTCGACGAACTGGCCGCACACCGACTGGGCCGTTACGAGGACTGGGATCTCTGGCTACGGCGAGCCGACACGGATCGGGAGGTCCGCTTGGGTCTGCTCGTCGACGACGTGGTCGACAAGAAGCTCGTCTACAACTATCCGGAGATATACCTGGTGGACGACCCAGGACTGGAACTCGTCGAGGAGGACCCGGCGCCACTGCTGCGGGTCCGGCCGTACTACACCCGCGACAGCGAACTGTCGATCGTCGTCGTTGACCGTCCGTGAACCCGGACGCAGGAAAGGGACAAGCGTGACCGGACCGACGCCCACCCCGGGCGAGCCACCCCGGGCACTGGCCGAACCCACCGGGTTCGTGGAGGTGTACCGGCGGGTGCTCAGCCCGCAGACCCGGCGCGCCATCGCGACGAAGGTGAGCCCCCGGGCCCGGCACCAGCTGAAGCAGTGGGTCGCCCGGGCCGCCCGCGACGGCCACCTCTCCGAGCGCCGGGGCGAGCGGCTGGCCCGCCGCCAGCCGGAGTTGCTGGCTGGCGCGGACCGGGTGGTCGTCACCGCCGACCGAGGGCCCCGGGTGGCCCGGATCGGGGCGTCGGTCACCCCTCTGATGGCACGGCTGGACAATCTCACCGCGGTGACGGCGGCGCTCGACGAGGCCGGCGTACCCCATTTCCGGGTGCGGGGGGAATCCCACCGCTCGTCGGTGGTGGCTGTCGAGGCCACCCACCGCGCGCAGGCGTGCGCCGCGCTCGCCGCCGCGTGCGGCCGGGTCCCCGGCTACGTCTCGGTGCCGGAGGGCACCGGGCAACCGGCCGCCGGGTTCGAGACGAAGACCTGGGACCGGCTGGCGGACGCCCCGGTGGTACGGCTGACCTGGTACTGGACGGACCCCCAGCGTCGGCTGGTGCTGGGGCAGGCGTACGGGTGCGACGTCGAGTTCTGGACCCGGGAGGGTGACACGCTTGTCGCGCCGCGGTCCAACGCCGTGGCCGAACAGGTGACGGTAGCGGCACCGCTGGTGCTCGTACCGGAGTCGCGGTTCACCGGGTTGGCGTCCCCCTCCGCGCCGGCCACCGCCTGGACCCGTCCGGAGTTCGCCGCACCGCGCCCCGACGACGTGCCGTTCCCGGTCGACGTGGTCTACACCTGGGTCGACGGCACCGACCCGGCCTGGCTACGGCGACGGGCCGAGGTGGCCGGGGTGCCGTACCACGCGGAGGCGGCGAGCGCGGCCCGCTTCCTCAGCCGCGACGAGCTGCGCTACTCGCTGCGGTCGCTGCACCTCTTCGCGCCCTGGGTACGCCACGTCTACGTGGTGACCGACGACCAGGTGCCGGCCTGGCTGGACCCGTCCGCCAGCGGGCTGCGGGTGGTCAGCCACCGGGAGATCTTCACCGACCCGACGGTGCTGCCGACGTACAACTCGCACGCCATCGAGAGTCAACTGCACCACATCGACGGGCTCTCCGAGCACTTCCTGTACTTCAACGACGACGTCTTCCTCGGCACCGAGG
>NZ_JAGPXZ010001298.1:0-897 GCF_018070305.1 Micromonospora sp. M51
TTGCGTTGACCGGCGCGGCCTCAATCCGCTGGGCAACCGGGGCGGGGCCTTCGACAGCCGCGTCGGTTTGCCTACTGCCCCTACCCTGAAGGAGCCGCGGCGCCACTTCGGCAAGTCGGGGCCCTAGCGCCTGCACCCCCGGGCGGATGGAAGTAACCGCATGATCTGGACGAAGTTCAGCAGCGACCGCAACCCTCGCCGACTCCGCGCCGTGTCCGATCTGCGGTTTCCCGCCAGCGGGCGTCAGCATCTACGAAACCGGCATCCCCAGCTCAGCGACGAAGACATCGCTCTCGTCGAAACCGCGACCCGGCAGTGGTTCCGGATCATCGCCCGCCAGCCGGGCGCGAAGCTGTCGATGCCGTCGGTGGTGGTGGACGATCTGTGGCAGCAGCTGACCCTGCATGCGCAGGACTACGCCACGTTCTGCGACACCGCGTTCGGGCGCCCCCCGCAGCACCGGCCAGGGTCGGCGACAAGCGACGACACGACCGACGACAGTCGCCGTTCCCTTCTGCTCTCCACGCTCAAGCACGGCCGCCGGGACGAGGGGGGCGGCTCGGACAGCCTTCCGCTGTTGTTCCGGGTGGACCAAGAACTGGACATCCACAATGGCAACCGTTACCTCGCGGACTGCGGAGGTCGAGGCGAGTGTTTCCCGGTTTCCGACCGGATCTGCCTGCAACACCTCGCAGGGCCGGGCAAGCGGCCCAAACCACCCGGCATTCGTGGCGATCTGCCCTTCAACGACGGCCGTCATGGCTACGCCGGCGGTGCGGGCGGCAGCGGTGGCGGCGAGTTCAGCGGAGACGGCGATGGCGGTGGGGGCAGCAACTGAGGCCCGCCCGGACGGTACGGCGCTTGCGTCAGCGGAGCCGGGTCAGCGCTGTCACCGAC
>NZ_JAGPXZ010001299.1:0-897 GCF_018070305.1 Micromonospora sp. M51
CCCCGGGCCCGCGCCGGCCCCAGAACCGGTCGCAGGTCAGACGGAGGCGGCACCGTCCACCACGATGACCTGGCCGTTGATGTTCGTGTGTTCCCGCAGCAGCATCCGCACCACCGGGGTGACCTCCGCCGGTTCGGTCAGGTGACCGGTCGGGGTACGGCGCACGATCTGGTCGAGTTGGGTCGGACCGAGCACCGCGGACATCTCCGAGGCGAAGAAGCCGGGCGCGACGGAGTTGACCAGCAGCCGGCCGCCCAGTTCCCGGGCCAGCGAGCGGGTGGCCGCGTCCATGCCGCCCTTGGTGGGCGTGTAGGCGACGAGGCCGGGGAAACCGCGCTGCCCGCAGATCGAGGTGATGTTGACGATCCGCCCGCGCAGCCCCTTGGCGAGCATCCGGCGGATCACCAGCCGGGTCAGCTGCAGCGGGGCCGTCAGGTTGGTCTCGATGATCCGGGCGATGTCGTCGGTGGCGGTGTGCGCGTGCAGGGAGTCCTGCCCCATGGCGGCGTTGTTGACGATGCCGTCGATCGGGCCGAGGTGCTGCTCCACCTCGCGGATGAAGCTCTGCGCGGCCCGCAGGTCGGTGACGTCCACCGCGCCGACGTGCACCCGGTCGGGGTGCTCGGCGGCGAGCTTCTCCAACTCAGGGGTGATGGTGCGGGCGAACGCGGCCACCCGTACGCCCGCGTCGAGCAGGTCGGTGACGATGGCCAGGCCCAGGCCACGGGACCCGCCGGAGACGAGAACCACGGAGCTGGGTGGAACGAGCTGGGTGTCGGCGGGCTCAGACATCGCTCTTCAGGGTCTCCTTGACGGGAATGTCGGTCAGGACGCGGATGCGGCGCGGCACCGCGTGCTCGGGAAGCCGGTCGGCGCACCAGCGGACCAGCGCGGCCT
>NZ_JAGPXZ010001300.1:0-890 GCF_018070305.1 Micromonospora sp. M51
ACCCCCCGCCCGGGGGCTACCCGCCCGGCGGCTATCCGGCCGGGGGGGCCTACGGCGGCCCCGGCGGCGGCTACGCCACCAACGAGGACAAGACCTGGGCGTTGGTCGCCCACTTCGGCGGCGCGCTCGGCGCGCTGATCAGCTTCGGTCCGCTGGGCTTCGTCGCCCCGCTCATCGCCTACCTGGCCCGTGGCCAGCAGTCGCCGACCGTCCGGGCGCACGCCCTCGCCGCCCTGAACTTCCAGATCCTCTGGTCGATCATCGCGTTCGTGCTGCTCTTCGTGAGCTGGTGCCTGCTCTTCCTGCCCAGCATCGCCGTCGTGGTGATCCAGATCCTGTTCGGGATCATCGCCGGCGTGAAGGCCAACGAGGGCACCCCGTACCGCTACCCGATGACCGCCAACTTCATCAAGTGAACCGGGCCGGCCGCTCCCCCGGCCGGTTCGGCACACCGCCGCCCTGCGCTCAGGGCAGCAGATCGCGGACGACCGCGTCGGCGAGCAGTCGACCGCGCACTGTGAGCACCGCCCGGCCGGCGGCGTACTCGTCGGCGGCCAGTAGGCCGCCGGCCAGCGCCCGCTCCGCGCCGGCCCGCCCGGCGGCGTCGAGCACCGCCAGCGGGAGACCGCTGGCCAGCCGCAGCCGCAGCATCACGTCCTCCATGTGCGCCTCGTCGACAGTGAGCACCTCCCGGGCCAGCCCGGGAGACGCACCGGCGGCCAGCCGCTGGGCGTACGCGGAGGGGTGTTTGACGTTCCACCAGCGCACCCCGCCGACGTGACTGTGCGCCCCCGGGCCGAGGCCCCACCAGTCCGCGCCGGTCCAGTAGAGCAGGTTGTGCCGGCACCGGGCCTGGTCGCTGCGGGCCCAGTTGGAGACCTCGTACCAGG
>NZ_JAGPXZ010001301.1:0-887 GCF_018070305.1 Micromonospora sp. M51
AGCCGTACGGCCGCCTTGACGTCGCCGGCCGCCTCGGACGCCCGCACAGCGTCGAGCTTGTTCGACAGTTGCTTGTGCGCCTTGGTCGAGAGCCGCCCCGTCGCCTTGAACCGGTCCAGCAGACTCTGCATGTCCCGGAACGAGGTGGTGACGAAGAACCGGACCGTCGAGGTGGTCTTGTTGCCCGCCTTGTCGGTCGCGGTCACGGTCAGCTCGTGCAGGCCGAGCGACAGGTCGTACATGGCCTGCAGCGTGCCGCTGGCGTACGCCTGGCCGTCGAGCTGGCCGACCACGGTCGCGATGCCCGAGGTCGGGTCAACGGCCTGCCAGGACACCCGAACGTCCTGGCTGTCACCGTAGAGCTGGCCGTCGGCGAGACCGGAGACCAGCAGCGTCGGCTTGGTGCCGTCGATCTTCAAGACCGCCGACTTGAGCGTCTCGGCGTTGCCCGCCTTGTCGGTCGAGCGGTACAGCAGCTCGTGCTGCCCGTCACCGGTCACCTCGACCGGCGTCGTGTACGGCGTCCACGCGCCACCGTCCAACGACCACTCCACCGTCTTGACGCCGGAACCGGCGTCGGTGGAGGCCAGCACGACCGGGATGGTCCCGTTGTGCCAACCGGCGTCGTTCGCCGGAGCGAACGTCGCCGTGGTCACCGGCGCGGTGGCGTCGATCTTGACCGAGACGGTCTTGGTCGCCTCCACGTTGCCGGCCTTGTCCGTCGAACGGAACCGGAGCTCGTGCTCGCCGTCCCCGCTGACCGCCACCGGAGCGGTGTACGCCGTCCAGGTGGTGGCCCCGTCCAGCTGGTACTCGGTGCTGGCGAGCCCGCTACCGCCGGCCTCGTCGGCGCCGGTGAGCGTGATCGTCACCGGTCCGGTGTACCA
>NZ_JAGPXZ010001302.1:0-877 GCF_018070305.1 Micromonospora sp. M51
GCTGCCCCGGCCGGCTGGCCGGGGCAGCCGCGCTCATCGCCGTCCTCACCGTGGCCAGCCGACTCGCCGGCTTCGGCCGTACCGCCGTGTTCACCTGGGTGGTCGAGCAGAGCGACCTCGGCGGCATGTACGTCATCGCGAACACGGTGCCGAACATCGTCTTCGAGATCGTCGCGGGTGGGGCGTTGGCCAGCCTGGTCGTGCCGCTGCTGGCCGGGGCGGTCGCGGCGCAGGACCGGCGGGCGGTGGCGGCGACCACCGGCGCCCTGCTCACCTGGACGGTGAGCCTGCTGGTTCCCCTCGCCGTGCTCGTCGCCGTGTTCGCCGACCCGATCATCTCGCTCATCAGCGAGGGACGATCGGCGGCGGAACTCGCCGCCGGCGCCCGGATGTTGCGCGTGTTCGCCCCGCAGCTGCCGCTGTACGGGATCGGCATCGTGCTCACCGGCGTCCTGCAGGCGCACCGACGTTTCGCCTGGCCGGTCATCGCGCCGTTGCTGTCCAGCCTCACCGTGGTCGTCGTCTACGTGGCCTTCGGCGCCGCCCAGGGACGGGGGGTGTCCGTCGCCCAGGTCGGCCGCAGTGGCGAACTGCTCCTGTCCGGCGGCACCACGCTGGGCGTGGTGGTGCTGTCGCTCTCGCTGCTGATCCCGCTGCGGGGGCTGCGGCTACGGCCCCGGTTCGGGTACGCCTTCACCGATGACGCCCGGGCGCGGATCGGCGGACTCGCCACGGCCGGCGCGGTGACGGTGGCCGCGCAGCAGGTGGCGCTGCTGGTGGTGCTGAACCGGGTCTCCGGCGGCCCCACCGGCTCCCCGCAGGTGTTCAACCTGGCCCAGGCGATCTACCTGTTGCCGTGGGCGGTGCTCGCCGTGCC
>NZ_JAGPXZ010001303.1:0-874 GCF_018070305.1 Micromonospora sp. M51
GGTCTGGATGGTGCTGCCGCTGGCCGCCGGCCTGTTCCGGACGCTGCGCCGCGAGGTGTCCTGACCATGGACGCGGCCGACTACCGTCCGCGCACCGTGGTCAGCGGCGGCCCGTTGGAGCTGGCCGTCCTGTGGGGTGGCTTCCCGCTGCTCGGCGCGGGCGCCGGATGGCTCCTGGCGGCGACGACGGGCTGGCTCGCCCGACTGCCGTGGGTGCCGTTCGGCGACCTGGTCCGGTGGCTGGACCAGCTGCCCGAGCCGCAGGCCACCGCCGGCGCCATCGCGGTGGGCGTGCTGGCCGGCCTGGTCATCGCCGGGATCGGCACCGCCGAACGGCTTATCGTCACCGTCGACGCGGCGCAGGTACGGCTGCGCCGCTCCTCCGAGAACCGGACCGTAGCGAGGGTCGACACCCGGGTGGTCTTCCTCGCCCAAAAGCACCTGGTGCTGCTCGACGCCGACGGCGCGGAACTGGTTCGGGAGCCGACGGACCTGTCCGCCGCCGCACTCGCGGCGGCGTTCCGCGAGCACGGTTGGGGTTGGGCGGACGACGACCCGCACCGGTCGGCGTACCGGCTGTGGGTGCCCGACCTGCCCGGGTTGCCGACCGGTGCGGACGCGCTGCTACGGGCCCGGGAACGGGCGATCCAGCGGGACCGCCGCGACGACGCCCGGGAGTTGCGCCGCGAACTGGGTCTGATCGGGGTGGTGCTGCGCGACGACGACAAGCGCCAGTACTGGCGGTTGACCAACCGGGCCGTCGCCCCCGGGTCGGAGCAGCCGACTTCGGCCGAGCGGGACACGGACGGGCGGTAGCGTCTGTCCCAGCAGACCCTGGGAGCCGCGCGATGACCGAACAGCAGCCGTACCGGGT
>NZ_JAGPXZ010001304.1:0-874 GCF_018070305.1 Micromonospora sp. M51
GCTGGCCGTACGTGATCTGGAAGTACGCCGCCCCGCTCGACGGGCGGTCCGCCGCGGCGGACGGCACCAGCATGTGGATCACGTCGGAGGCGGCCCGGATCGACGTGCACGCGCTGCGCGGCACCGTCGACGCGGTCATCGCCGGGGTGGGCACCGTGCTCGCCGACGACCCCCGGTTGACCGCCCGCAACCTGCGCGACGGCAGCCTGGCCATCCGGCAGCCGCTGCGGGTGGTGGTGGACAGCTCGGGGCGTACCCCGGCTGACGCCCGGGTCCGCGACGGCGCGGCACGGACGTGGATCGCGACCGCCGACGAGGTCGGCGCCGACGCGGACGGCCGGGTCGACCTGCCGGCGCTGCTCGCGGCGCTGCACCAGCGCGGGGTCCGCGCGGTGCTGCTGGAGGGCGGCCCCCGGCTGGCCGGCGCGTTCCTGGCCGCCGGCCTGGTCGACAAGATCGTCGGGTACGTCGCGCCGCGGTTGCTCGGCGCCGGCCCGACCGCTCTGGTCGACGCGGGAGTGACCACCATCGCCGAGGCCATCGATCTGGAGTTCGTCGACGTTACGCAGGTCGGTCCGGATCTCCGGATCACCGCTTTGCCCCGCAAAAGGGAGGGCTGAGATGTTCACCGGCATTATCGAGGAAATGGGCGAGATCGTCCGGGTGGCGCCCACGGCTGGCGATTCGGCGCTGCTCGGCGTCCGCGGCCCACTGGTCACCTCCGACGCCCGGCACGGCGACTCGATCGCCGTCAACGGTGTCTGCCTGACCGTCGTGGAGGTGGCCGACGGGGTCTTCACCGCCGACGTGATGGGGGAGACGCTGCGCCGCTGCGCGCTGGGCGCGCTGCGCCCCGGCGTCCCGGTCAACCTGG
>NZ_JAGPXZ010001305.1:0-873 GCF_018070305.1 Micromonospora sp. M51
CCAAGGAGCCGCTCTGGCCGGTGGTGCAGCAGCACCCCAGCGCGGCCGTCTTCCCGGGCGGGGAGGCGATGGCGGCGATGGCGGCGCGGGCCGTGGCGGCGGTGCGCTCCTGGGATGCCCGGGTGAACGCCGAACACGGGCCCGAGGCGGTCTGGCTGGCCTGCAGCCACGGCGACGTGATCAAGGCCATCGTGGCGGACGCGCTCGGCGTACACCTGGACGCCTTTCAGCGGATCGTGGCCGACCCGGCGTCGGTGACGGCGATCCGGTTCACGCCGCTGCGTCCGTTTCTGGTGCGTCTCAACGACACCGGCGGCGACCTGACGGCGCTGGTGCCGCCCCCGGCCAAGCGGCGTCGGCGCGCGAGCCGGGTGGCCGACTCGGACGCGGCCGTCGGCGGCGGGGCGGGTGCGTCGCGGTGAGGCGGGTCACCACACCACCCCCGGCCGCTGCGTCAACGCCCGCCACGCCCGGGTGCAGCCCCTGGTACGCCGGGCGCGCCGCCACTGCGGCGATTCGCGTCGGTGGGGTGCGCGGTGCCCAGGCGGGCCGGATAGGGTCGTGGGTATGACCCACCAGGTGCACGCCTTCGAACCGCCGGAGCGGTTCGTCGCCGGGACTGTCGGGCCGCCGGGGGAGCGCACGTTCTTCCTGCAGGCCCGCGGCGGCGGCAGGCTGGTCAGCGTCGCGCTGGAGAAGGTCCAGGTGTCCCTGCTCGCCGAGAAGCTGGAGGAGCTGCTCACCGAGGCGCAGCGTCGCTTCGGGGTGGACCTCCCCGAGCTGGCGCCGGTGATCGGCGACAACGAGCCGCTGGACACTCCGGTCGACGAGGAGTTCCGGGTCGGGACCCTCGGGCTGGCCTTCGACGTGGAC
>NZ_JAGPXZ010001306.1:0-871 GCF_018070305.1 Micromonospora sp. M51
CCGGCTGCGGCTCGGCGTACTCCATGCAGTACCACGACGACCGGCTCTACGTCGTCACCACCGGTGGGCACCTGGCCTGCATCGACGCGAGCGAGCCGGCGATCCGCGCGGCGCAGGCCGGGGACGTGCCGCAGGTGCGCGACATCAAGGCCCCCCGTCAGGCGCCCCAGCCGGTGCAACCGACGATGGTCGAGGTGACCAGCGACGCGGGCGCGGGCGTCGTGGTGCAGTGCCTGGACGATCGGGGGCGGCTGCGGGTTCAGGTGCTGTCCGACGGTTACCGGCGCGACTGGTCCGTGCAGTTCCCCAAGGGGATCCGCGAGCCGGGCGCCCGCTACCTGGTGACCGAGGTGCGGGAGTCCAGCCGCGGTGGCTACTACCGCGCGTACGGCGACATCCGCCGGTTGCGCTGACGGCGAGCACACCGAGGGGGCCCGGTCGGGCCCGCCTCTGTCGTAGGGTGCCGGCATGGCGCACCCCGTCCGGGCCAACGGCGACGCCATCGGTGCCTGGTGGGCAGCCCCACCGACGCGGCGGGTGAGTCACCTGCCGGGCGTCGACCCGGAGTTGCTGCGGGTGGCACTCGACCCGTTGCCGGCGGCGGCGCCCGCGATCGTGCACTACCGGCCCACGCTGGTGGGTCCGCTCGGCGACCTCGTGGACGCCCTGCTCGACCAACTCGACACCGCGGCCCTCACGATGTTCCCCCGCTGGCTGACCGGGGCCGACCATGTCGACAGCGAGGGCAGCCTCGGCATGGCGGCGGTGCGCGCCCTCGCGGCCCGCACCGCCGCCCGCTCCCGACACTTCGGCCCGTTCCTGGCCGACCTCGCCGAGCGAGGGCTGCGCGGTCCGCGCCACCCCGGCGGGC
>NZ_JAGPXZ010000132.1:0-10908 GCF_018070305.1 Micromonospora sp. M51
CTCGCCCGCGAGGGAGAACGTGCCCGAGGTGCCCGCGTTCTCGACCCGGGCGGTCATCAGAACACCACCACCGAGCGGAGCACGTCGCCGTGGTGCATCCGCTCGAACGCGGTCTCCACCTGGTCGAGTGCGATCTCCTCGGTGACGAACGCGTCGAGGTCGAGTCGGCCCTGCAGGTACAGCTCGGTGAGCATCGGGAAGTCCCGGCTGGGCAGACAGTCGCCGTACCAACTGGACTTGAGGGCACCGCCGCGCCCGAAGACGTCCAGCAGCGGGAGCTCGATCTGCATCTGCGGGGTCGGTACGCCGACCAGCACCACGGTGCCGGCCAGGTCGCGGGCGTAGAACGCCTGCTTCCACGTCTCCGGTCGACCCACCGCGTCGATCACCACGTCGGCGCCGAAGCCACCGGTGGCGGCACGGATCGCCTCGACCGGGTCGGTCTCGGACGCGTTCACGGTGTGCGTGGCGCCGAACCGGCGGGCCCAGTCGAGCTTGCGGCTGTCGGTGTCCACGGCGACGATCGTGGTGGCGCCGGCGAGGGCTGCCCCGGCCACCGCCGCGTCCCCGACGCCGCCGCAGCCGATCACCGCGACCGAGTCGCCCCGGGTGACGTTTCCGGTGTTCATCGCCGCGCCCAGCCCGGCCATCACCCCGCAGCCGAGCAGGCCCACCGCGGCGGGTCGGGCGGCCGGATCCACCTTGGTGCACTGCCCGGCGTGTACCAGGGTCTTCTCGGCGAACGCCCCGATGCCCAGCGCCGGGGCGAGTTCGGTGCCGTCGGTGAGGGTCATCCGCTGGGTGGCGTTGTGGGTGTTGAAGCAGTACCAGGGCCGGCCCCGGCGGCAGGCCCGGCAGACCCCGCAGACCGCCCGCCAGTTGAGCACCACGAAGTCGCCCGGGGCGACGTCGGTGACGCCCTCGCCGACCTGCTCCACGATGCCCGCCGCCTCGTGACCGAGCAGGAAGGGGTAGTCGTCGTTGATGCCACCCTCGCGGTAGTGCAGGTCGGTATGGCACACGCCGCACGACTGGATCCGGACGATCGCCTCACCCGGCCCCGGATCGGGCACAACGATGGTGGTGACCTCGACCGGAGCGCCCTTGCTGCGGGAGATGACTCCCCGGACTTCCTGGCTCACTTCGCCTCCTGCTGGTGGTCTGCGGCAGGGCCGGGTGCCGGGGTGGGCGGGTGTGCCACGGGCTCGGCGCTGGGCCCCCGGCGAACCTACCGCGACCACCACAGCCTGCCCAGCCGCCCCGGCGGGTTATCGCGGGCGCTGCGGGGTACGCGGGCCGCATTCGACCACTGCCAACGGGGGTAACAATGAAATTCGCCCA
The DNA here is from genome assembly GCF_018070305.1 of Micromonospora sp. M51. Lineage (NCBI taxonomy): Bacteria > Bacillati > Actinomycetota > Actinomycetes > Micromonosporales > Micromonosporaceae > Micromonospora > Micromonospora sp. M51. The sequence goes on from NZ_JAGPXZ010000132.1 coordinate 1,342, forward strand.
CCTGCCGCTGCGGCTCACCATCGGCGCGTACGTCCTCAACTCGGGTCTGGGCAAGCGCAACCTGGAGGGCGCCGCGGCGGAGGGCATGCACGGGATGGCGGTCGCCGCCATGCCTCAGCTCGGCCAGCTGGAGCCGGCGCGCTTCGCCAAGCTGCTGTCGTACTCGGAGATCGCCCTGGGGGCCGCGCTGATCGCGCCGTTCGTCCCGGCGCCCCTGGTCGGGCTCGGCCTGACGGCGTTCGGCGCGGGCCTGGTGCAGCTGTACCTGAAGACGCCGGGGATGCGGGAAGCCGGCAGCGTCCGGCCGACCCAGGCGGGTTCGGGGCTCGCCAAGGACATCTGGCTGGTCGGCGCGGGGCTGACCCTGGTGCTGGAGGGGCTGACTCACGGCCGTCGGCGCGGCTGAGGCCACCTGAGGGACCGCGGTGACTCACCCTCGGTCGGTGCGGCCGTTCTACCGGCCGATGCGGCCACACCGCCGCGACGAGCCGCACCGGGCCGCCACCCCGCTGGAACTGTTCTTCGACCTCTGCTTCGTGGTGGCCGTGGCGCAGGCCGCCACCAGCCTGCACCACTTCCTGGCCGAGGGTCACCTCGCCCACGCGGTCACCGGCTACGTGATGGTGTTCTTCGCGATCTGGTGGTCGTGGGTGAACTTCACCTGGTTCGCCTCGGCCTACGACACCGACGACGACGTCTACCGGATCACCACCCTGGTGCAGATCCTCGGGGCGTTGATCCTGGCGGCCGGGGTGCCCCGCGCCTTCGCCGACAACGATTTCACCGTCATCACCTACGGGTACGTGGTGATGCGGCTGGCCGCCGTCGTGCACTGGAGCCGAGCGGCGGCCGGCGACCCCGCGCACCGTGCGGCGGCGCGCCGCTACGCGGTCGGGGTGACGGTGGTGCAGCTCGGCTGGCTGCTGCGCCTGTTGCTGCCACCCGAGTGGGGGCTCGCGTCGTTCGTGCTGCTGGGGCTGGCCGACGTGCTGGTGCCGGCGGTGGCCGAACGCCCCGGCATGACCCCGTGGCACCCGGCCCACATCACCGAACGGTACGGGCTGTTCACGCTGATCGTGCTCGGTGAGGCGGTGGCGGCCGTCTCGTTGGCGATCCAGGACGGGCTCGACGCCGGGGAGCACGACCTCTGGTTCCTCGCCGCCTCCGGCGCGGTCATCGTGTTCGCGCTGTGGTGGCTCTACTTCGATCGGCGCAGCGAGGCGCCCGACCGGCTGCCGTACTCCCTGGTCTGGGGTTATGGCCACTATCTGATCTTCGCGGCGATCGCCGGGGTCGGCGCCGGCCTGGGCGTGGCGGTGGACTACGAACGGCACCTGGCGCACATCTCGGAGCGGACCGTCGGGTACGCGGTGGCCGTCCCGGTCGCCGTCTTCCTGCTCACCGTCTGGGTGCTGCACGTACGCCGCAAGCAGCACGGCGTGACGGCCGTCGCCTTCCCGGTCGTCGCGCTGCTGGCACTGTTCACGCCGCTGGGCCCGGCCCCGGTGTACGTGCTCGCGGCGCTGCTGGTCGCCCTCGTGACGATCACCGTGCTGTTCCGCGGCCGCGACGCGGGGCGGACCGCGGCCGTGGCCGACCAGGCCTGACCGCGGTCACGCCACCTGGCGGTCAGCCCTCCGACGCCCGGGTGAAGGTCATGATCCAGTTGGTCTCCCAGGTCTGCTCGCCGTCGACCGAGAACGCCTGCTCCCAGCGGGCGGTGGTCGCGCTGATGTCGGACCAGACGAACCGGCACCGCACCGGGCGTCCCTCGTGCTGGTCGTCGGCGTAGAAGCGGCCGACCCCGTCGACGAAGCGGCCCACCATCGGTGGCTGCCCCAGCACCCCGGTGTCGCTGCTCATCCAGTAGATCGACCACTCCTGCCGGGCCGGGTCGAAGATCCGGACCGTGGCGCCGGCGGAGCCCCGCGTCGGAAAGGTGATCTCGTCGAAGTGACCGCCGCCGGCGAAGAAGCCGTGCGCCACCGACACCCCCGGGAACTCCTCCCACTCGTCGGAGCCGACCAGCCGCTCGCGCAGCCGCCGGTTGACGACGTTCCAGGTGCCCACAAAGAAGTCGAAGTCGCCCATCAGCGGCCCACCGGCCCTTCCGCTCGCGTGTCGTGCAGGTATCCGGCCAGGTGGGGAGCCTGCGGGGCAAGCATGTGCCGCACCCAGGCCGCCCGCTCGTGCTCCAGCACCGCCAGCTCCCAGACGCAGCCGACGGCGGGTCGACGGACCTCGACGAAGTGGGTCGGGTCGTCGTCCGGGCAGTCCAGCGCCGGCTGCCCGGCCGCCGCGACGCGGACCTCCACCGCGTTGTCCCAGACCCAGGTGTACGCCAGCAGGTACGCGCCGGTGTCCGCGCCCCGGTGCAGCACCACCCACCCGGCGGCCGGGGTGCCGTCGTCGACGACGTCGGCCAGCAACGCCGGCAGCAGGTCGTACGCGGCCTTCTCCACCTCCGGTTCGAGCGGCCGTTCCGGCTGGTCGATGTGGTAGCGCTTGAGGTGCCGACCGTCCACCCTGATCGGTCCCGGTGTTCTCAGATCCTTGTCGCGAAATGCCATGCCGGGACGGTACGAGCGGTCCCCTGACAACTAGTGTCAGTGAAGTGCGGGCCAGTCGACTCCTCTCCGTCCTGTTGCTGTTGCAGTCACACGGGCGGTTGACCGCCGGGCAGCTCGCCGAGCGGTTGGCTGTCTCCCCCCGCACCATCTACCGGGACGTCGAGTCGTTGCACGCCGCCGGCATCCCGCTCTACGGCGAGGCCGGGCACGCCGGCGGCTACCAGCTCGTCGACGGCTGGCGGACCCGGCTCACCGGGCTGACCGCCGAGGAGGCCGACCGGCTGTTCCTCGCCGGCCTGCCCGGCCCGGCCGACGAGCTGGGCTACGGCGACGTGGTGGCGGCGCTGCAACTCAAGCTGCACGCCGCGCTCCCCGCGCCGCTGCGCGACCGGGCGACCCGACTGCGGCAACGCTTCCACCTGGACACCCCCGGGTGGTACGCCGACGGCGACGCCTCCCCCGAGCTGGCCCGCACGGCCGAGGCGGTCTGGCGACAGCACCGCATCGAGGTGCGCTACCGCGGCTGGAACGGCGAGGTGACCCGGGTCCTGGAGCCGTACGGCCTGGTCCTCAAGGGCGGCCGGTGGTATGTGGTGGCCGACCAGCCCGGCCGGGGCGCGCCGGCCACCTACCGGGTCAACCAGATCCTCACGCTCACCCCGCTCGGGCAGGAGTTCGACCGACCCGAGGACTTCGACCTGCCGGCCTGGTGGCGGGCGCACGTGGTGCGGTTCCGGGAACGGCTGCACCGCGACGATGCCACCGTCCGACTCTCCCCGGCCGGTCGGGAGCGGCTGCGCGAGATCGGCAGCGACCCGGTGGTGACCGCGATGGACACCAGCGCCGGGCCACCCGACGCGCGGGGTTGGGTGACCGCTGTGCTGCCGATCGAGTCGCTCACCCACGCCCACGGTGAGCTGCTGCGCCTCGGCGCCGAGGTCGAGGTGCTCACCCCGGTGGCGCTGCGCGAACGGCTGGCCACCACCGCGGCCGGGCTCGCCGCGCTGTACTCCCCCACCTGAACAGGCCCGGCCGCTCCACAGTGGAAGGGTCGGGGGCGTCGGTTGTCGGCACGGTGTGCCACCCTGGGACGGTCATCAACGGTCACCGGAGGTGAGGGTCACGTTACGGCTACGCGCACTGGTCGCCGTTCCCGGCACCGGGCCGGTGACCCTCGACGTTCCCGCCGGCACGCTCGCCGCCCTGGTCGCGCCGCCCCGCTACGGCACGGCGGTCGCCCGGGTGCTGGCCGGGCTCGCCCCACCGGTGACCGGCCGCATCCTCGTCGGGGACCGGGACGTCACCGACCTGCCGGCGCCCCGTCGGCAGATCGGCTACGTGCCCGCCGGTGGCGCGTTGCTGCCGCAGCTGACCGTGCGCCGCAACATCGAGTACGGCCAACGCAAACGCGAACGGGTGCACGAGGTGGCCGACGACTGGACGGCCACCGTTGTCGACCGGCTCGAGTTGGCGCTCTCCCTCACCCTGCTGCCGCACCAGATCTCCGCCGCCCAGCGGTTCCGGGTGGCGCTCGCCCGAGCGGCGGCCTGCCTGCCCGAGGTGCTCGTGATCGACCTGCCGGCCGGCTCGGCGGGCGACAGCCGCCTCGGTGACCTGATGCCCCGTCTCTCACCATCGAACGCTCCCGGGGTGGCGGTGCTGGTCTGCACCGCCGACCCGGCCACCCTGGCCGAGATTCCGGTGCGCCACGAGCTGGTCACCGAGCCGAGCGAGGTGCCCCGATGAGGCCGACGATCCGGGCGAGTCGTCGTACGCTGCTGCGCGCCGCCGCCGTGGGCGCCACCGCGCTGGCCGCCGGCTGCTCGGGCGGGAGCCGGTCGGTGCAGGTGGCGGTGGTCTGGAGCACCAGCGAACTGGACCGGTTCCGTGAGGTCGTCGCCGGCTACCCCGCGCCGGTGCAGGTGGTCAGCGCCGGCAACGACATCGACGCGTTCCTGCGCGCCCGGCACCTCGCCGGCACCAGCCCGGACGTGGCGATCCTGCCGCGCCCCGGCCTGGTCACCGAGTACGCCCAACGCGGGTGGCTGAGCCCGGTGCGCCCGTCCACCGGGTACGCCGTACCCGCCGGGCTCAGTGAGCTGCTGACCGCCGAGGGTCAGCGCTACGGGGTCTGGGTCAAGGCGGCACACAAGTCGCTGGTCTGGCACCTGCCCTCGATGCTGCCGGTGCCGCCGGCCAACTGGGACGAGCTGGTCCGGCGTACCCGGGAGCTCGGCGCGCTCGCCCGGCGCGACGGCGGGCCGGCGCCGTTGGCCATCGGCGCCGCGGACGGCTGGGTGCTCACCGACTGGTTCGAGAACGTCCTGGCCGACGTGGCACCCGAGAGCTACAACGCCCTCGCCCGGGCGGACGCCGACTGGCAGGGCAGCGCGGTGCGCGAGGCACTGGACCGGCTCGCCGGGCTCTGGAGCATCGACGGGGCGTTCGTCGGCGGCGGCCGTCGCGCCCTGCTCACCCAGTACGAGGAGTCGGTGATCCAGGTGGTGCACACCCGGCGGGCGGTGATGCTCGTCGGGGCCGACTTCACCGCCGACGTCGCCGACCCGTTCCAGCGCGGCCCGCAGGCGCCGGTGACGTTCCGGTTCCCGGGCGCCTCATCGGGCGGTGGTCCACTGATCGTCGGCGGGGACGCGGCGGTGGCGTTCGCCGACGCCCGGGGCGGTGTCGAGCTGGTCGAGTGGCTCACCCGGGCCGACTCGTTCCAGCCGTGGCTGCGCTCCGGCGGCTACCTCTCGCCCAACACCAACGTCACGATCGACAGCTACCGCGACCGGGTCGCCCAGCGCCTCGCCGAGGAGATGCGGACGCCCGGCACGCTGCGGTTCGACCTCTCCGACCAGTTGCCCGGCCCGTTCACCGGCTCCGACGGGGTCGGCATCTGGCGGATCATGCAGGGGTTCTTCGCCGACGTCACCGACGGGGTCCGGGCCGGTGAGGCGATCCGCCGGGCCACCGGCCTGCTCGCCGCGGCGGCCCGCAACGCGGGGGGCGGCCGATGAGTGAGGTGCGCGTCCTCGGCGAACTGGCGGTCCTCGACGACGTCGGGCCGGCCCGGCGGGGTCGGGCCTATCCGGCGGCGGGAGCGACGTCGGCCCTGCTGCTGCCGGCCGCGGTGCTGCTCGGTGGGCTGGTGCTGTGGCCGGTGCTGCGGACCATGCACGCCAGCGTCACCACCGACGGCCGCTGGGTCGGCGCGGCGCACTTCCGGACCGCCCTCGCCGCCCCGGGCACCGGCGCGGTGGTCGGCCGGACGGTCCTCTGGGCCCTGCTGGTGCCGGCGGTGGTGACGGCGTTGGGCTACCTGCTGGCCGCCGCGTCCCGCCGCTCCCAGGAGGGCGGCCTGGTGCGGTTGATCCTGCTGGTGCCGGTGGCGTTGCCGCTGGTCGTCACCGGGGTCACCTTCCGGCTGATGTACGACCCGGACCCGAGCCGCGGGCTGGCCACACTGGTCGCGACCCGACTGACCGGCCGCTCGGTGGAGGACGCGCCGCAGCTGCTCGGCCCGGGGATGGTGACCGTCGCGTTGATGTCGGCGTTCGTCTGGGCCTGGGTCGGGTTGGCGGTGCTGGTCTTCCGGTCCGCCCTGGACGCGGTGCCGCCGAGTCTCGCCGACGCGGTCCGCGCGTACGGCGGCGGGCGTCGCCACGTGCTGTGGGACGCGCAGTGGCGGCCCTTGCTGCTGCGGACGACAGCTGTGGTGTTCGCGTTGGTGGCGGTGGGCACCAGCCGCACGTTCGACCTCATCCTGGTGATGACCCCCGGTGCGGTCCGCGACGAGGCGTCGGTGCTGGCGTTGCGGATCTGGCAGACGTCCGGCGGCACCACCACCGGCGACGGCGCGGCGCTCGGTGTGGTGTGGCTGGTGGCGGTCATCGGCGGGATCATGGTGGCCGCGCTCTTCGTCCGGCAGGCGTGGCCCCCGCCGCGCGTCGAGGCGGCACCGGAACCCGCTCCGGTCGCCCCGCCCCGGCGGGTGTTCCGGCTGCTCGCGGCGGGTGCCGCGGTCGCCTGGCTGGTGCCGCTGGCGGTGCTGGTCGCCACCTCGGCGCACGGCAGGGTGGACGCCGCCGCGCGCGGCTGGTGGTCCGCGCCGCCGAACGCCGAGTCCTACCACGACCTGGTCACCGGCACCCAGCTGTGGCGCACGCTGGGCTTCACCCTGGTGCTGGCCACCGCGGTGACCGCCACGGTGCTGGTGGTCGCGCTGCTGGCCGCGTACCCGTTGGCGTGGTTGACCGGGCCGGCCGCGCAGGCCACCGGGTTGCTGCTGCTGGCCGCGAGCGTCGTGCCGATCCAGGTCATCGCCGGGCCGGTCAACGAGGTGCTGGGCCTGGTGCTCTCCTCCGGCACGGCTCAGGGCCTGGCCCTGGTGCACATCGCGCTGGGTGTGCCGTTCGCGGTGCTGGTGCTGCGCAACGCGTTCGCCGACCTGCCGGTCGAGCAGGTCCGCGACGCCCGGCTGGGTGGGCGCCGGTGGTGGCACACCCTGCGCCGGTTGGCCCGGCACAACCTGTCGGCGGTGGTGGCGGTCTCCGTGCTGGAGTTCGTCCAGGTCTGGAACGACCTGGTGGTGGGTCGGCTGTTCAGCGCGTCGGGAGCGTCGCCGCTCGGGCCGTTCCTGGCCGAGCAGACCCGCAGCTTCGTGAGCAACAGTGGCGCGCTGGCGGCCAGTTCGGTGCTCGCCTCGGTGCTGCCGGTGGTGCTCGTGGTCCTCTCCCGGCGGCACCTGGTCGCCGGGCTGGTCTCCGGGGGCGTGCGGTGACCGGGCCGGGTGGCGCGCGCGGTGGTTCGCGTTGGCCCGCGCTGATCGCGATCGGCGGCGTGGTCGGCAGCATCCTCGCCAACGTGGCCGGCAACCTGGCCGGCAATCTCCTCTCCGAGTTGGTGGCCAGCGTGCTCGGGCCGGTGACCATCGTGCTGGCCACCGGCGGTGTGCTGGGTTACGTGGTGTACGAGGTGCGCCGCCGCCGGGCCGGTCACGAGGTCGGCCCCGAACCGACCGAGGTCCTCACCACACCGGCCACCGGGGCGCCCACCCTGCCCTACACGGCCGAGTTCACCGGTCGCCGCGAGCACGTCGACGCGCTTGTCGCGCTGCTCGCCCGGGAGCACGCCGTGGCGGTGCTGGGACGACGCGCGGCGGGCACCTCCGCGTGCGCGGTGCAGGCGGCGAACCAGTGCCGGGAGGACTTCCCGGACGGGCAGTACTACCTGGACCTGCGGCGGCGTGGCCGACCCCGCTCGGCCCGGCAGGTCCTCACCGCGCTGGCCCGGATCCTGGGCACCGCCCCGCCGACCTCCGGCCGGCCGGACGCGCTCGCCGCCGCCGCCGACGCGCTGCGCGGTCAGCTCGACGGTCGCAAGATCCTGCTGGTGTTGGACAACGTCGACCGTCCCGACCAGGTCCGGCCGCTGTTGCCGCCCACCGCGCGCACCTGCCGCCTGCTCCTCGCCGGCGGTCCGGCGCTGGTCGGTCTGGAGGGTGTGGTCGCGCACTGGATCGCCGAGCCGGGCACGTCCGAGGCGGTGGAGCTGTTCGCGACGGCGGGCGGGGCCGCGCCCGCCGCCCGGATCCGGCGCGCCGACCCGCGCACCGACCCGGCGGTCCGCGAGATCGTCGACCTGTGCGGGCGGCAGCCGCGCACCGTGCGCGCCCTCGGTTACCGCACGGCCCAACACGGCTGGCGGCACTCCGACGTGCTGGAGGCGCTGCGCCGCGCGGTGCAGACGCCACCGCACCAACGGCTCGCCGTGTCGCCGGCGGCCCGTCTGGTCACCGAACGGGACATCGCGTACCAGGCGTTGCCCCGTCAGGCCCGACGGTTGTACCGGCTGATGTCGCTGGTGCCCGCCCCGGTGGACCGGCCCACCATCGCCGCGCTGGCCGGGCGGCATCCCGAGCTGGTGACCGCGCTGCTCGACCGGTTGGCCGCCGCCGCGTTCGTGGTCGGCGCGCCGGGCGACCGGTACGAGATCCGCCCCCTGCTGGCCGGCAGTGCCCGTCTGCACCTGCGCGACGCGGATCCGGCCCGGGCCCGGGTCGCCGCGCAGGCCCGGCTGACCCGGCACCTGGCCCGCCGGGCCGAACGGCACGCGGCCAACCTGGCGGTGCTCGGCTCCCCACCGGACCGGGAGTGGTCGCTGCCGCTCGATGACGACCCGTACGGCTGGTTCGACCTGCACCAGGAGCTGCTGCTGGCGGTGGTGCGGGTGCCGGCCGGCGCGAAGGAGACCCTGCCCCGCCGGGTCCGCCGGTGGTGGTTCCGGCTGGCCGTGGCGCTGTGCGGGTGGCTGGCGTACGCCGAGCGGCTCGACGAGTGGGAGCAGGTCTGTCGTACCGTGCTGGCCACCCCGACCGCCGACGACCGCCCGGAGATCGCCGGGTGGGCGCACAACGAGCTGGGGGTGCTGCGTCGACGCCGGGGCGACGCTGTTGAGCAGCACCCCGGGGCAGGCGCGGACGGCGTACGAGCGCGGCTGAACCTCGGCCTGGCCCTGCTCGACCTGGGGCAGCTCGACGACGCGGTGGAGCACCTGGAGATGTCCCGCCGGCACCGCTCCGGCGCGGACCGGGCCGGGCACGCCCTCACCGACCTGGGCCTGGGCGCGGCCCACCTGGCCCGGGGAGAACCGGACACCGCCCACCACCACCTGGTGCGGGCGGCCAACACGTTCCGGTCGGTGGGCGACGCGCGCGGGTACGCGGCGGCGCTGACCAACCTGGTGCTGGTGCACGCTGCCCTCGGCGAGCACCTGGACGCCGCCCAGGCGTGGCGGGCCGCGCTGCGCGAGTACGAGTCGGTCAACGACCCGACCAGCCGGGCGACGGCGCTGCTCAACGCCGGGGCGACGCTGTTGAGCAGCACCCCGGGGCAGGCGCGGACGGCGTACGAGCTGTTGGCCGAGAGCCGCCGGCTGCGCGAGGAGACCCGAGCGAGCGCCGGGCTGGCGCGTACCCTGCTCTACCTGGGTGACG
>NZ_JAGPXZ010001307.1:0-867 GCF_018070305.1 Micromonospora sp. M51
GCGCGGCGCGGACCGCCAGGTTGCCGGAGACCAGCAACGCGTCCAGAGTGGCCACCAGCAGGAAAACCGGGAACGAGCCGACCAGCAGGTACGCGGCGGCGACAACGGCCTGGGCCAGTTGCAGCACCGCGCGTAGCGCCCGGGGATCACGCCGGTCGGCGAGCCCACCGAGCGGCACGCTCGCGGTCAGCCCGACCAGACCCGCGATAGTGAGCCCCAGCCCCACTTCGGTCGGTGTCAGCCCCACCGAACGGGTGAAATAGAGCGCCGCGCCGGTCACCCACAGCCCGGTGCCGACCGTGTTGGCCATAGTGGCCAACGACAGGGTGCGCAGCCGACCAGGCGGCGGCAGCGGCAACAGTGATCGCCAGCGGCCGCGAACCTCCGCCGTGGTGCCCATCCACCGACCCTAGGGTCGCCGCCTGCTCATCGATGCCCCGCGCGGTGCGGTGCCCGTCACAGCCCGTGCCCAGGTCAATCTCGGGTGGGCTCAGCACAAAGATTCGTTTCGCCTCGCCTTGACCACAGCCGTCACCTGTGTTCGGTGATCGGTGCCGGCAGTCCTTCCCGCGCTGTCCTTCCCGGCCGTCCTGAGCGGAGCTGGCCGCCTTGGGGAGGTCACGTCCGCCGGTGGTACTGGTTGCGGCGAGGGAGTCGGTCCGGGTCGAGCCAGGCCGGCGGGACGAACTCCGGGTGACCGTCGCCGCCGAGCCGAACCGTCCAGTCGCCATGATGGAGATGTCGGTGATGGTGGGCACAGAGCAGTACGGAGTTGGCCAGGCTGGTGCTGCCGCCGTCGGCCCAATGGCGGATGTGGTGGGCGTCGCACCAGCGGGGCGGGCGGTCACAGCCCGGGAAGGCGCAGCC
>NZ_JAGPXZ010001308.1:0-859 GCF_018070305.1 Micromonospora sp. M51
TCGGTCCAGCCCTGCGCCGGGCTGCGCTGGCCCAACTCCACGGTCCGTACGGCGTTCTCCACCTCGGTCCGGACGGCCTGGTTCTTCGGGCCCATGTAGACCGGCTTCAGGCTCTTCGCGCCGCTGCCGAAGATGGTGCCGACGGGCGCGTCGGAGAAGTACGCGTTCTTCGCGCCGGTGATCGCCGGGTCGTCGAGCGCCTGCGGCGAGGACGGCAGCGGACCCTTCGCCTTGAACGCGCCGATCTGACCCTTGGCGCTGGTGAGGAACTTGGCCAGCTCGATCGCCTCGGCCTGGTGCTTGCTCTGCTTCGGCACGGCGAGGTGCGACCCACCCCAGTTGCCACCGTTGCCGGGCACCTGGGCGATGTCCCACTTGCCCTGGGCGCCGGTGCCGGCGTTGGCCTCGATGACGCCGGTCATCCAGGCGGGGCAGGCGATCGTGGCGAACTTCGACTGCTTGAACGCGGAGACCCACTCCTCGGACCACGATCCGTACTTTCCGGAGAGGCCCGAGTCGATGATGTCCATCGTGGTGTCCCAGGCCTGCCGTACCGACGGGTTGCTGTCGACGACCAGCTTGTCGCTGGTGTCGTAGTAGCTGTAACCGGTCGTGTTTCCAGCGGTCTGCAACAGGATGGTGTTGAAGGTGTTGGTGGCCGCGTCGAGGAAGGACGCCCCGGTCTTGGCCGCGACGAACTTCTCGCCGGTGGCGATGTAGTCCGGCCAGGTGGGCCAGAGCTTGGAGACCGCGTCCCGCTCGGTGGGCAGGCCGGCCTTCTCGAAGAGGTCCTTGCGGTAGCACATGGCGATGCCGCCGACGTCGGTGCCGAGGCCGATGAGCTGCTTGCCGTCGGCGG
>NZ_JAGPXZ010001309.1:0-853 GCF_018070305.1 Micromonospora sp. M51
ACGCCGTACGGATGCGGCGTGCCGACCGCGCCGGTGGTGCCGACGCCCGCAACCCGCGGGCGTCATCCGCCGCGATGTCGCCGCGCCGCGTCCGCCCCCCGATCATGCCGGGGCCGGCGCCGTTTGCTTGATCCGAACCAGCCGGCCGGCGTCATCCGGACCGACCCACATCATCGTGGGATAGGTGAAGGCGCGGAAGGCGTTGCTGAGCGGCCCGCCCTTCGGCTCGACGACCACCCGCGCCACCGGGGCGAGCCGCTCGGTGAACGCATCGGCGTCGTCGGCACCGGCGGCGACGACAGCGAGCACCTGCTCCCGGCCGCCGGGCCCCCGCCGGGCGTGCTCGATGAGTTCGGGCAGTTTCTCGCGGCACGAGTCGCAGGAGGTGGAGACGAAGGCCACGAAGGTCTCCGCCCGCAGCAGCTCGCGGCGCACCGGGACGCCATCGACGTCGACGGCGGCGAAATCGCCCACCGGGTCGGCGATGCCCAGTTCGGCGGAGACCCCGGCCTCGTTCGAGAGCAGCGCCGTGTGCTCACGCAGACGCTTCCGGACGCCGAAGGTGAGGAGGAAGTTCACCGTACCGAGCAGGCCCACGCCGAGAACGGCCGTAGCAAGGAGGGTCATCTGTTGCTCCCGAAAGTAGTCAACGACTGTGGGTGGTAAGTCGCGGATCGTGGTCGACCCCGCGGAACAGGGCCACCAGGTCGTCGGATCTGATGGCCAGAAAGCCCAGCAGCAGGCCGACGAAGCCGGCGAGCACCAGCCCCGCCGGCCGGAGCGAGCTGGGTGGTGACGCGGCCGAAGCGACAGCCACGACGGCGCCGCCCGCCGCCAGGCCGGTCAGCAGTAC
>NZ_JAGPXZ010001310.1:0-851 GCF_018070305.1 Micromonospora sp. M51
CACACACACGGGGCCCTGGGTGGGTAGACGTGCCCACCCAGGGCAACCGCGTACCAACGGGAGGACCGATGCCGACGTTCGCCTCGGGGGACAGGCTGCTGCGGCCGACGGTCCTGGCGGGCGGCGGCTGGACCGCCGGACTCGCGGCGGTCGCGCTGCTCGGCGCGGCCGCCGATCTGGTGCTACCCGCGGCGCTCGGCCGCGCCGGCGACGCCGCCCTCGGCGGCGGTTCCGGCTGGTGGGCGGTGTCCGCCTGCGGCCTGGTCGTCGTCCTCATCGGCGTCGACACCCTGACGGACCTGACCAGCGGGTACGGTGCGGCCCGCGCCACCGCCGGACTGCGCCGGCGTCTGCTGCGTCACCTGTTCGCCCTGGACATCCGCGCCACCCGCCGGCACCCGGTGGGTGATCTCGTCGGCCGTCTGGTCGGCCAGGCCGCCGACGCCGGACAGGCCGGCAACGCCGTGGTCCTGGCCATCGTGGCGGTGCTTCCGCCGCTGGGCAGCGTCGTCGCGCTCGCCATCATGGAACCGGTCCTCGGGATCACCCTGCTCGCCGGCCTCGGCCTGCTCGCCGTCCTCATGCGCGCCTTCGTGGCCGACGCCTCGGCGGCGACCGCCGGGTACCAACGGGTTCTCGGCACCATCGCCGGACGGCTGCTGGAGTCGCTGACCGGCGCCCGGACCATCGCCGCCGCCGGCACCACCCACCGCGAGCAGGACCGGGTGCTGGCGGCCCTGCCGGAGCTGGACCGGCACGGCCGGCGTTCCTGGGAACTGCTGGCCCGGGCGAGCGCCCGCACCGCGGCCGTGGCGCCGCTGCTGAACCTGAGCGTCATCGCGGTCGGCGGG
>NZ_JAGPXZ010001311.1:0-846 GCF_018070305.1 Micromonospora sp. M51
ACCGCGTGTCGTACGGCGTGTCGCACCGAGCCGGGGGCGGTGCCGGGGGCGGATCACCGACGTGGCACGGTGACCGGGTGGGCACTGCGGAGCGGGTGTTGGCGTACGGGGGCGGCTGGCTGGACCGGGCAGGCCCGTTGCGCACCGATCCGACGCGGTTGAGCGAGCTGTTCGCCGAGCCGACCACGGTGCTGCTGGCCATATGGCGGGACCGCTGTCTCGTCGACGGCGACGGGCCGGTTCGGCTCAGCGCGGAGCGCGCGGCGCTGGTCCGATCCGCCGCCGCCGAGACCGTCTTCCTGGGGCTGGACGCGGAGACCGCCGTGTTCGCCGCAGACCTCTCCGACCTGCCCGAGCGGTCCGCCGTCGAACTGGCCGGTGCGGTGCGGTCCGTCGACGTGCGGGCCCTGGTCGGGCGACTCGAACCCGGTCACGCGGCCGTCCAGGCGTACGCCAGGGGTTTGTTGCACTGGCACCGGCAGCAGCGATTCTGCGGGACGTGCGGCGCGGCGGCCGTCACCGGCGGCGGCGGGCACCTGCGGACCTGCACCGGCGCGGAGTGCGGGCGTCTGCTGTTTCCCCGGATCGAGCCGGCGATCATCGTGTTGGTCGAGGCACCCGGTCCGCCCGGGCGGTGTCTGCTGGCCCGGCACGCGGGCGCGGCCGAGGACGCGTACTCGACGCTCGCCGGTTTCGTCGAGGTCGGCGAGAGCCTGGAGGACGCGGTCCGTCGGGAGATGGCCGAGGAGGCGGGCGTGACCGTCACCGACGTGACCTACCAGGGGTCGCAGGCGTGGCCGTTCCCCGCCGGCCTGATGGTGGGCTTCCGGGCCACCGCCACGTCCG
>NZ_JAGPXZ010001312.1:0-844 GCF_018070305.1 Micromonospora sp. M51
GCCGTCGGCGACGTGGCCGCCCGAACCTCGCCGGGATCACGCGCGGCAGCGTTCTGCGTTTCCGGGGTACGCCGCTCAGCCGGTCGGGGTTCGGCAGCGCGGCGGCGCACCGGCGGAGGCGGCGTGCTGGGCAGGCCGGGCACGTTCTGCGGGGCCGCGGCCAACCCCATCCGCTCCTGGAGAAGCCGGGCCACCTGCCGGCTCACCTCGGCCGGGTCGGCGCCGTCGGCCAGGTCCAGTCGCAGGCTGTGCGCCCCGGCCGGGGTACGGCGCAGGGCCGCGTCGCGGACACCTGCCACCTCCCGGACGGCGTCCAGGATGGCGTTGACATCGAACCCCTCGGGGCGCTCCCGCAACGGGGCTGGCTCGTCGTCCCGACGCAGGTGGGTGGCGATGCGGGCGAGTTCCGGGGTTTCGGCGGGGGGCTCCACGGCTGGCGGCTCCGGCACGACGGGCACGTCCGGTTCCGCGGGGACGCGCTGCGGCAGCACCACCGCGCTCGGGGCCGACTGCCGGCCGTCGTCGGCCGGCGACGTCGGGTCCGGGGCGGATCGTCGCGCCGCGTACGGAGAGACGGACGACGGTGCGGGCTGACCGGTGCGGCCGGAACCCTTCGCGGCGGCGGGCGGTGTGACGTCTTTCGAGGGCAGGTCGCTGGCGGGCGCGGCCGGCTGGGGCGACTCGACGGACGAGGGACCGGGCTCGGGTGTCGCCGGCCGGAGCCGGAACGGGGCGGTCGGCCGGGTCTCGGGCCGGGACCGACCGGGCGGCTCACCGCCGTCGCCCGCACCGGTGCTGGCCGCTCGACTGGCCGGCCAGGACGGGCGTTCGACAGGGGTCGCGG
>NZ_JAGPXZ010001313.1:0-843 GCF_018070305.1 Micromonospora sp. M51
GCATCGCGCCGACGCTGCGGTGCTCGTTGCGTACCGCCACCTCGACCCGCACCGGCGCGCCCTCGGACAGCGCCGGGCGGGCCAGCGCGATCAGCTCGTTGTCCAGCGCGTGCTCCAGGCCGTGGTCCTGCGCCCGGACCCCGCGCCGGGCCGCGCCGGCCGGCAGTTCGGGCAGGTGCAGGACGGGTGCCAGGTCCAGTCCGTGCGCCTTCCAGTGCGTCACCGCCGGGGCGACGTCGAGCAGCTCGGACTGCCCGATCGCCTCCTCGATGGACCGGAAGCCCAGCTCGGCCAGGTACCCCCGGACCTCCTCGGCGAGGAACAGGAAGAAGTTCTCCACGAACTCCGGCTTACCGGTGAACCGCTCCCGCAGCACCGGGTTCTGCGTGGCGATGCCGACCGGGCAGGTGTCCAGGTGACACACCCGCATCATCACGCAGCCCTCGACGATCAGCGGCGCGGTCGCGAAGCCGAACTCCTCCGCGCCGAGCAGCGCCGCGATCAGCACGTCCCGGCCGGTCTTGAGCTGACCGTCGACCTGCACGGTGACCCGGTCACGCAGCTTGTTGAGCAGCAGCGTCTGCTGGGCCTCGGCCAGCCCCAGCTCCCACGGGGTGCCGGCGTGCTTGAGCGAGTTCAGCGGAGACGCGCCCGTGCCGCCGTCGTGCCCGGAGATGAGGATGACGTCGGCCTTCAACTTGGCCACGCCGGCAGCGACCGTGCCGACACCCACCTCGCTGACCAGCTTGACGTGCACCCGGGCGGCCGGGTTGACGCACTTCAGGTCGTGGACGAGCTGCGCCAGGTCCTCGATCGAGTAGATGTCGTGGTGCGGCGGCGGGG
>NZ_JAGPXZ010001314.1:0-839 GCF_018070305.1 Micromonospora sp. M51
CGGGCCAGCTCGGCCAGGTAGACGTCGAAGTCCACCCGCATCGCCGGGCGGCGCTGACCCCACCGGGCGGTAGCGGCCCGTAGTTCGGCCCGGCACACGGCGCGCTGCCGGTCCGGGTCCGGCAGCGCGTACCGGCCGGCGAGGTGCGCCGCGATCAGCTTGGCCTGCGCCTCGACCAGCGGGAACGCGGAACCGGTGGACTGCATCAACCCGACGAAGCTCAGTCCGGGGGCGTCGGGGTGGAACACGTGCCGGTACAACGGCAGGGTGTCGGCGCCGCCGGCGAGCAGCGCCGGGTCGAGGAACGGCACGTCCACCCGGTAGCCGGTGCACCAGATGATCAGGTCGACGGTGTCGCTGCGGCCGTCGGTGAACTCCACCCGGTCGCCGTCGAGGGCGGCGACGCCGGGGCGGGCCTCGACGTCGCCGTGGGTCAGCCGCGACAGCAACCCGTCGGAGAGCGTCGGGTGGTCCTGGAGGAAGCCGTGCGTCGGCGCGGGCAGCCCGTAGCGGGCCGGGTTGCCGACGGTGGCGCTCAGCATCGTCTGGCTGACGCGTTGACGCAGCCGCCACGGCAGTCGGCGGGCCAACGCCCCGTTGAGGGTGTCCGAGGGGCGACCCAGCAGGTACTTCGGCACCACCCAGACGCCCCGGCGCAACGACAGTAGGGTGCGGGCCGCCGCGTACGACGCGTCCACGGCGATGTCCATCGCGGAGTTCCCGCCGCCGACGACCAGGACCCGCCTGCCGGCCAGCTGCTCCGGGCCCCGGTAGTCGTGGCTGTGCATCTGCTCGGCGGTGCAGGCGCCGGGGTAGCCGGGATCCGGCAGCCGGGGCAC
>NZ_JAGPXZ010001315.1:0-839 GCF_018070305.1 Micromonospora sp. M51
CACCTGGAGACCGTGCGGGAGCGGATCAGCCTGGACGGGGAACCGGTCAGCGAGGAGCGGTTCGCGGCGGTGTATCAGGAGATCAAACCGCTGGCCGAGCTGGTCGACGCGCGGTCGGACGAGCCGCTGACGTACTTCGACATGACCACCGCCCTGGCGTTCGCCACGTTCGCCGACGCGCCGGTCGACATCGCGGTTGTCGAGGTCGGTCTCGGCGGTGCCGAGGACGCCACGAACGTTCTCCAGGCCGGGGTCTGTGTGATCACCCCGATCGGGTTGGACCACACCGAGTGGCTCGGCGACACGCTCCAGGACATCGCGTTGGCCAAGGCCGGCATCATCCACCCGGGCGCCACCGTGATCGCGGCAGCGCAGGAGGAGGAAGCGGCGGGCCCGCTGCTCGAACGCTGCGCCGAGGTCGGGGCCACCATCGCCCGGGAGGGCGGCGAGTTCGGCGTGCTCGGTCGGGCGGTCGCGGTCGGCGGTCAGGTGCTGCGCCTCCAGGGCCTGGGTGGCGTGTACGACGACGTGTTCATCCCGCTGCACGGCGCCCACCAGGCGCAGAACGCGGCGGTGGCGCTCGCCGCGGTGGAGGCGTTCCTGGGTGCGGGGGCTCGACGTCAGCTCGACATCGAGGCGGTCCGGGAGGGTTTCGCCTCGACCAGCTCCCCGGGCCGGCTGGAGCGGGTCCGTAACGCCCCGACCGTCCTGCTGGACGGGGCGCACAACCCGCACGGCATGAAGGCCACCGTCACCGCGCTCCAGGAGGAGTTCGCGTTCAGCAAGCTGGTCGCCGTGCTCGGCGTCCGCGCCGACCAGGACGCGGAAGGGCTGCTGGA
>NZ_JAGPXZ010000133.1:0-10890 GCF_018070305.1 Micromonospora sp. M51
AGACAGGTGCCGGCGAGACCGGCCGGTCCCAACCGGGGGACACGGGTGCCGGCGAGACCGGTCGCTCCGGCGAGGCCGGTGGGACCAGCGTGGCGCGGCCGGCCGTGGGCGGCGCAGTCGCGGCCGGACGTACCCCTCGCTCGTCGGGCCGCGCCGGGGCGGCCGCCGGTCGCTCGTCGGGCCGTACCGGTCGGTCGTCGGGCCGGGACGGCGTGGCCGGCGGCCGTTCGGGCCGGGCGGTCGGCCGCGACGCGACGCCCGGGTCGGCGCCACGGTACGGGTCCGTGGTGCGGTACGGCTCCGGGCCACGGTGCGGCTCGGTGCGGTGCGGGTCTGACGTGCGGTGCGGGTCTGCGGTGCGGGGCGGCTCGGGGCGGTGGCCCGGCTCGCGGGCCCGGTCCGGGCTGCGGTCCTGGCGCACCGGACCCGGCGGTGGCCAGGGCAGACTGTCGCCCGACCGTTGGCCCGGCTGCGGCCGGGGCTCGCGGTACGCGTCCTCACGAGGCGCGTTCTCGCGGTACCCGTTCTCGGGGTACGCGTCCGGGCGGGCCTGTTCGCGGGGTCGCCGGTCCGGGTACGCCTCGGCGCGTGCTGCCGCCTCACGGGGCTGCTGCCAGTGCGGGTCGGTGTCGGGGCGACGCCGGTCGTCGTCGAGGCGGGACTGGCCGGGCAGGTCCGCCTCGGGTCGACGCCGTCGTCCACCGTTGGCTGCGGGAGCTGCGCCCGTCCCCTCGTCCGCGCGGTAGCGCGAGTCGGTCCCCTCGTCCGCGCGGTAGCGCGAGTCTGGGCGGCGCAGGTCGTCGGCGGCCCGGTCCGGGTACCCGTCGGCGCGGTAGCGGGGACGGCCTTCAACGGGTGCCCACGGGTCGACAGCGTCGGCGCTGCGGCCGTCGTGGTCACGGGTGGGTCGGACGCCGTACCCGTCGCCGGGGTGTCGTTCGTAACCGGCGGCCGGTCGTTCCGGTGTGCCGCGTCGACGTGGCGCGTCGTCCGGCTCGGGCACCCAGCCGGGTTCGGGCCGGGGCGCCGGGGAGACCGGCGGTGTGCCCCGGTAGCCACGGTCCCGCTCGGTGGGCTCCTGCCGGGGGCGGCGGCTGTCGTACCGCTCCGGGGTGGGCTGGTCGCGGTGCCAGGCGGCTTCCCGCGCGGGTCCCCGTTCGTCGGCGGGGCGTCGATCGGACCAGGCGGTGCGCCGGTCCGACTCGGGGGAGCGGCGTTCCTCGCGGCGGGGTGGCTCGGGCAGCGGTCGACGGTACGGCTCGTGGTCGTAGTGGCGGGAGTCGGCGCTGTCGGGCCGCCCGTACGCCGAGCGCTCGTCGTCGCGGAGTCGGCCGTAGGCCGGTGCCCCGTCCGGCTCGTCGTCCACCCAGGACCGGCCGTGGGGTGGCTGTTCCGCCGGTGGTTCGTCGGACCACGACCGGCCGAGGTAGGTGCCGTCCGGGCGGGTGGGCGCGAGCGGCGGCACCTCGGCGCGGCCGGACACCGTCGCCCGCCCACGGGGTGGCGGCTGGTGCGGCATGCCGATGTCGCCGGGGTAGCGCTGGCCGGGAAACTGGGGGTGCCACTCGGTGGTCGGTTCGATCACCCAGGCCGGTTCGTTCGGGTCTGGCCACCGGTCGGTGTAGCGGCCGTTCATCCGGCGAGCCCGTCGCCACACCCGGCCGCCGGGCCGATCCTCGCCGGGAGTGAGCTGTCCGCAGCCGCCGCCGGGTGACCGCTGGGCGTCCGGTCGCCGCCTGCCACGCCCCGGTGGCCGGCTCGCGTCCGCTCGCTCACGCGTTGTCACCTCGTTGCAAATTGTCGCGCTGGGGCCGCACGAGCCGGTCAGGTCGCCGCTCCGGCAGGCCGTGGCTGCGGATGGAGGGTAACGGCGTGGGCTCGCTCACCGCCACTGTGGCGCCGCCCACCGGCGCAAACGTTATCCCATTGGTTTCGGACATTTGGGCCTATAACCGAATCTGGTCTCCGACCCTACCGCACTCGACGACCACCCGGCTCCGGCGGGAGTCACCGCAGCGGGTCAGGGATGTTCCATGATGAGGACGGCGAACGTGCCGGCGGCGAGCGCCTCGTAGTGGTGCGGGGCGTCGCCGGGGAACGTGGCGTAGTCGCCGGGGTCGAGTTCGACCGAGGCGCCCTCGGGCCCCACCCGCAGTCGACCGGCGGCGACCACCACGTGCTCGATGCTGCGCGGGGTGTGTCCCTGGCCGGTTCGGATCGCCCCTGGTTCCAGCCGGATCAGGTAGACGTCTCGGCGCAGGTGCGCCGTACCGGCACTGAGCAGCGTTCCGCTGAAGTCGGCCTGCTCGGAGCGGACGTGCGACCCGTCTCCCGCCCGGATGACCCGTACGACGTCGTCCACCGGCTCCACCAGCCGGCTGAACGGCACGCCGAGGGCGACGCCCAGGGACCAGAGTGTCTCCACGCTCGGGTTGCCGCTGCCCGACTCCAGTTGGGAGAGGGTGGACTTGGCCACCCCCGCCCGGCGGGCCAGTTCGGTGAGCGAGATGCCGACCCGTTCCCGTTCCCGGCGCAGGGCGGCGGCGATGGTGGCCAGCGGGGCAGCCGGTTCCGGAGGCATGCCTTCGCTCCATGGGTTCGAACGTTCGCTCTGGCGAACAACGGCAACCCGTTCAGCATGATGAACGCACCGCAGGATCCGCGCAGATACGGCGAAACTGCCGCCTCGAAGATGTCTGAGGCGGCAGTTTCGCCGATATCGCGCGGAGCTGGGGCGGCGGGGTCAGACCTTGTCGCCCAGCTTGACCTGGGGCGCCGGAGCGCGCATCCGGCGGAAGGTGATCGACCGCATGACCGCGTAGAGGTAGAGCGAGCCCATCCGCTGGTCGGACTTCGGGAAGCGCTCCCGGATCAGCTTGCTGATCTTGCGGCAGATCAGCACCGAGTCGATGACCACGCCCAGCGCCAGCGCGCCCCCGAGCAGGGTGGAGATCAACCGGACCGGCGCCGGCATGGCCGCGTTCGACCCGATCAGCACGTACGCCGGGAGTCGACCACGTTGCGGGCCAGCAGCCGTTCCGGGCCACGGTCGCGGGGGCCACCCTCACGGCGGAACTCCGCTGCGGCCTCAGCGCGCAGTTGGCGGCGACGCTCCCGCTCCTCCTCCTTGGTGAGGGGGCGGCTCGGACCGGCCGGGCGGCGGCCGACGGTTGGCCGCTTGGGCGTCTCCCGACCCTTGGCCGGGGTCGCCCAGCTTCGGCGCGCGGGCGTCGGTGACCTCGTACTCGCCACCGACCGAACGGAAGATGTTCAGGAAGGTCATCATGTCGGCCTGCTGTGCGCCCAGCACCTCGACGTGACCACGGGTCGCCAGGGCGGCGGCCGCCCAGCTCGCCGCCTCGATCCGGTCCGGGATCGGCCGGTGGGTGTAGCCGTGCAGCTTGGGCACGCCCTGAATCTCGATCACCCGGTCGGTGTGGACCTTGATGATCGCGCCCATCTTCTGCAGGATGCAGATCAGGTCGATGATCTCCGGCTCCACCGCGGCGTTACGCAGCTCGGTGACGCCCTCGGCCATCACGGCGGTCAGCAGCACCTGCTCGGTGGCGCCGACGCTCGGGTACGGCAGGGCGAACTTGGTGCCGTGCAGCCCGTTCGGCGCGGACAGGTGCAAGCCCTCCGGCCGCTTGTCGACGGTGGCGCCGAATTCCCGCAGCGCCTGGAGGTGGAAGTCGATCGGGCGCGGGCCGATGTGGCAGCCGCCGAGATCCGGGATGAACGCGTGTCCGAGACGGTGCAGCAGCGGGCCGCAGAACAGGATCGGAATCCGGCTGGAACCGGCGTGCACGTTGATCTGGTCGGTGCTCGCGCTCTCCACGTTCGCCGGGTCGAAGACCAGCTCGCCGTCCTCGGTGCCGTCGGTGACCTTGACGCCGTGCAGGCCGAGCAGACCTCGCACCACCTCGACATCGCGGATCTTGGGCACGTCGAACAGCCGACTCGGGCTGTCGCCGAGCAACGCGGCGACCATCGCCTTCGATACCAGGTTCTTCGCGCCGCGCACGCGGATCCGCCCCTCGAGCGGAGTGCCTCCGTGCACAACCAGGACGTCGTCGGTCAACGCAACCTCCAGCGCGTCGGTGCTGCCGTGTTGATGGTGGGGCGCCTGAACGTTGTCGCTACCCCGGATGCGGCCATATCCAAACGGCCCGCGTGTGTCGTCGCTTGGGCAGCATAGCCCTCGGTGACGAAAAAGGACTCGGTCACATCGGCGTGTGTGGCATTAATCGGTGATCCGGCACTTTTGCGTACCAAGGACGCTACGGATCGTGATCAGGACACCGCCGGCGGAGGAGTGTCCGCGCCGGGCAGGGCGAGCATCTGATCCAGCGCGACCCGGGCGTGGTGCGCGGTGTCGGCGTCCACCGTGATCTGGTTGACGACCCGGCCCGCGACCAGCTCCTCCAGGGCCCAGACCAGGTGCGGCAGGTCGATCCGGTTCATCGTCGAGCAGTAGCAGACGGCCTTGTCCAGGAACATGATCTGCTTGTCCGGGTGCGCCAACGCGAGCCGGCGGACCAGGTTCAGCTCGGTGCCGAGCGCCCACGCCGAGCCCGCCGGAGCCGCCTCGATCGTCTTGATGATGTATTCGGTGGAGCCGACGTAGTCAGCGGCAGTGACCACCTCGTGCCGGCACTCCGGGTGGACCAGGACGTTGACCCCGGGCACCCGCTCCCGCACGTCGTTGACGCTGTCCAGCGTGAACCGGCCGTGCACCGAGCAGTGCCCCCGCCAGAGGATCATCTTGGCGTCGCGCAGCTGCTCCGGGGTGAGCCCACCACCGGGCTTGTGCGGGTCGTAGAGCACGCAGTCGTCCAGCGACAGGCCCATCTCCAGCACCGCCGTGTTACGGCCCAGGTGCTGATCCGGCAGGAAGAGCACCTTCGACCCCTGCTCGAAGGCCCAGTCCAGGGCGCGCTTGGCATTGGACGAGGTGCAGACCACCCCGCCGTTGCGGCCCACGAAACCCTTGATGTCGGCCGACGAGTTCATGTACGTCACCGGCACGGTGTCACCCGCGATGCCCAGCTCGGTCAGCGTGTCCCAGGCGGCCTCCACCTGACCCAGGACCGCCATGTCCGCCATCGAGCAACCCGCCGCCAGGTCGGGCAGGATCACCCGCTGGCTGTCGGTGGTGAGGATGTCGGCGCTCTCGGCCATGAAGTGCACGCCGCAGAAGACGATGTACTCGGCGTCCGGGCGGGCCGCGGCCTCCCGCGCCAGCTTGAACGAGTCGCCGGTCACGTCGGCGAACTGGATCACCTCGTCGCGCTGGTAGTGGTGCCCCAGCACGAAGACCTTGCTGCCCAGCTTCGCCTTCGCGGCGGTGGCTCGGGCCACCAGATCCGGATCGCTGGGCGCCGGCAGGTCGCCCGGACACTCGACGCCGCGCTCGGTGTCGGGGTCGCTGCCCCGGCCGAGCAGCAGCAGAGCCGTCGCCGTGTTGGAGGGTTCCACCCAGGTCGAAGTCACGTAATCCATGCTCCCACAGCGCGGGCGCGACGCAGCTTCGCTCGGTGTGGGCTGCCACACTGCTCGGCATGCGCGTGCTGCTCTGCCCGGACAAGTTCGCCGGCACCCTGTCCGCACCGGAGGTGGCCGCCGCCGTCGCCGACGGTTGGCGCACCGTCACCGACGGAGACGATCTGCTGATCCGGCCGCTCGCCGACGGCGGGCCAGGCTTCGTGGAGGTGCTCGCCGAAGCCCACGGCGGTCGGCGGGTGCCGGTGTCGACGGTCGACCCGCTGGGCCGGCCGGCGGCCGGTGAGATCCTGCTCACCGCCGACGGCGCGACCGCCTATCTGGAGAGCGCGCAGGCGTGCGGGCTGCACCTGCTCTCGGCAGCCGAACGCGACCCGAAGACCACCACCTCGTACGGGCTGGGTCTGTTGGTGGCCGCAGCGGTGGAGAGTGGTGCCCGCACCGTGGTGATCGGGCTGGGCGGCTCCGGCACCAACGACGCCGGTGCCGGAATGCTCGCCGCGCTGGGCGTGACACCGCTCGACCCGGGCGGTGCCGCGCTGCCGTACGGCGGGGCGGCGCTCGCCGCCGTCGACGCGCTGGACGGCGCGCCCCGGCTGCGCGGCGTCCGACTGGTCGCCGCCACCGACGTGGACAACCCCCTGCTCGGCCTGCACGGGGCCAGCAACGTGTTCGGCCCGCAGAAGGGCGCCGACCGCGGTGACGTGCTGCTACTCGACGCGGCACTGGAGCGTTTCGCGGCGGTGCTGGAACGCGACCTGGCCGGTTGCCCGACGGGGCTCGGCACGCTGCCCGGAGGCGGGGCCGCCGGCGGGATCGGCGCGGCGCTGCTCGCCCTGGGCGGCACCTGCGAGTCGGGGATCGGCCTGGTCACCCGGGCCACCCGGCTCGACGCCGCACTGGACACCGTCGACCTGGTGGTCACCGGTGAGGGGTCGTTCGACCACCAGTCGCTGCGCGGCAAGGTCGTCGCCGGGGTGGCCGGCGCCGCCCGCGACCGGGGAGTTCCCTGCGTGGTGGTGGCCGGGCAGGTGAGCACCGGCCGGCGGGAGGCCGCCTCGGCCGGGGTGACCGACGCGTACAGCCTGGTCGAGCACTTCGGTGGCGAGGAGGGCGGCGGGCTCGACGCCGCGCTCAGCCGACCCGCGGACGGGCTGCGCGAACTGGGCGCCCGGCTGGCCCGGCAGTGGAGCCGCTGAGCGCTCCGGCCGCCTGACGAGTGGGTCCACCTGCGGTGGGCGTCACGCCACGCGGGTGCACCCGGCCGAGGCGGCGTACGATCGGCGGAGGACCACAACCGGGAATCACTGGACGGCGCGCGACGTTGGCCAGTGCGTCCGGACCCAAACCGCGCAGGGAGACTTCCACGTGACCACGCCAGCGCAGACCGAGTCGACCGAGGCCCAGGCCCCTACTTCCGTCGTCCTCACCGACGTCGCGGCGCAGAAGGTCAAGGCCCTGATCGAGCAGGAGGGCCGCGACGACCTGCGGCTCCGCGTCGCCGTGCAGCCGGGCGGCTGCTCCGGCCTGCGGTACCAGCTTTTCTTCGACGAGCGTTCGCTCGACGGTGATGTCGTGACCGACTTCGGTGGTGTCGAGGTCGTCGTCGACCGGATGAGCGCCCCGTACCTTTCCGGCGCGACGATCGACTTCGCCGACCGGATCGACGCCCAGGGCTTCACCATCGACAACCCCAACGCGGGCAGCTCCTGCGCCTGCGGTGACTCGTTCAACTGAGTCACACCCCACACACCAGCGACGATGGGGCCGTTCTCCGGAACGGCCCCATCGTCGTACCGGTCGGGGGTCGCACCGTCTGGGAGCGGTCCCGAAGGGGACCGTGGCGGGCTGGTTGCCGTTGTCCGACCGAGCGGTGACCATCGGGTTGCCGTGCCGGTAGGCTGACCGCGCCCTGCTCCCGACCCCGAGGGTTGACATGAAGATCGCCGTCACCGGCTCGATCGCCACCGATCACCTGATGAGCTTCCCCGGTCGCTTCGCCGACCAGCTCATCGCCGATCAGCTGCACAAGGTGTCCCTCTCCTTCCTGGTGGACGACCTGGTGCTCCGCCGCGGTGGCGTGGCGGCGAACATCTCCTTCGGGATGGGCCAGCTCGGCCTGCGCCCGGTGCTGCTCGGCGCGGTCGGCGCCGACTTCGCCGACTACCGCTCCTGGCTGGAGCGCCACGGCGTGGACTGCGACTCGGTGCACGTCAGCGAGGTGGCGCACACCGCCCGTTTCGTCTGCACCACCGACACCGACATGTGCCAGATCGCGTCGTTCTACGCCGGTGCGATGAGCGAGGCCCGCAACATCGAGCTGGCGCCGGTCGCGGAACGGCTCAACGGTCTGGATCTGGTGCTGGTCGGCGCCAACGACCCGGAGGCGATGCTGCGGCACTCGGCCGAGTGCCGCACCCGCGGGTACGCCTTCGCCGCCGACCCGTCGCAGCAGCTCGCCCGGATGGGCGGCGAGGACGTGGTGGCGCTGATCGAGGGCGCCGAGTACCTGATGACCAACGACTACGAGAAGTCGCTGCTGCAGAGCAAGGCGCAGCTGAGCGACGACCAACTGCTGGACCTGGTCAAGGTACGGGTCACCACGCTCGGCAAGCACGGTGTGGAGATCGCCGGGCGGGGCATCGACCCGATCCACGTACCGATCGCGCGGGAGATCCGGGCGGTCGACCCGACCGGCGTCGGCGACGGCTTCCGGGCCGGCTTCTTCACCGCGCTCTCCTGGGGCGTTGGCCTGGAACGCGCCGCCCAGGTCGGCTCTCTGCTGGCCACGCTGGTCCTGGAAACCGTCGGCACCCAGGAGTACGACGTCCGCCGCGACCTGTTCGTCAAGCGCCTCGCCGAGTCCTACGGCGACACCGCAGCCGACGAGATCCGCCCCCACCTCCTCCCGTAACCCCCCCGGCCCCGCCCTGCCCTACCCCGCCCCCGCGATCTTGCACTTTCTGTTGCCGTCTCGCGGCTCATGCGCCCTTTTGTCCCCGCAGAAACCGCAAGATCGCGGGGCGGAGGGGGTCGTGGGGGACGGGGGTGGGCTGTGGGGTGGGTCAGTGGGTGCGGCGGACGTCGTAGGCGGGGCCGTCGGGGCCGGTGATGGCGCCGAGGAACTCCTGGCCGCGCATCCGGCACCAGGCGGGGATGTCCACCGCCGCGGCCGGGTCGTCGGCGAGCACCCTCACCACCGCGCCCACCGGCACCTCGGGCATGCGTCGCGCCGCCGCGATCACCGGCAGCGGACAGCGTTGACCCCGGCAGTCGATCACCTCGTCCGGCATCGTCACAGCCCCACCACCCCGGCCTCCGCGCGCAGCCCCGCGACGATGTTCGGCAACTCGGTCAGGAACCGCTCCACGTCCGCCTCGGTCGTCTCCCGGTGCAGGCTGACCCGCACGTTGCCGTGCGACAGCACCCCCATCGCCTCCAGCACGTGCGACGGCCGCAGGGTGGACGAGGTGCACGACGACCCCGACGACACGGCGAAACCCCGCCGGTCCAGGGCGTGCAGCAGCGCCTCGCCGTCGACGTACAGGCAGGAGAAGGTCACCAGGTGGGGGAGCCGGAGCACCGGGTCGCCGACCACCTCCACGTCGGGCACCTCCGCCGCGACCCGCTCCCGGATCCGGTCCACCAGCGGCGCCAGCCGGGTCGCCTCGGCCGCCGCGTCGGCCGCCGCCGCCCGCAGGCTCGCCGCCGCCGCCACGACCGCGGGCAGGTTCACCACCCCGGGGGTACGTCCGCTCTCCCGCTCGTCCGCCGGCCAGGGTGACTCCCAGCGGGTGCCCTTGCGGACCGCCAGCACCCCCACCCCGGGTGGCCCGCCCCACTTGTGGGCGCTCGCCGTGAGCACCGACCAGCCGGCCGGCACCGGCACCCGACCCACCGACTGCGCCGCGTCCACGTACAGCGGCACCCCCACGTCGGCGCACGCGGCCGCCGCCTCCGCGACCGGCTGCACGGTCCCCACCTCGTGACTGGCGGTGATCAACGCGGCCAGCGCGACCCCCGGGGCCCGCACGGCGGACGACCAGGCGGTCAGGTCCAGCCGCCCCGACCGGTCGACCGGCACCGCGCTGGCGGTCCCGCCCGCGCCGACGTGCCGCTCCGCCGCGTGCAGCACCGCCGAGTGCTCGATCGCCGAGTGCACCAGCGTCGACCCGACCCGGTGCCGCCCCGCAAGGCCCCCGAGCACCGCGCCGTGGGCCGCTGTCGTACCGCTGGGGGTGAAGGACACCTCGTCGGCGCGGACGCCGAGCGTCGACGCGGTGGCCTCGCGCGCGGCGTCGAGCAGTTGTCGGGCCCGGCGGGCCTGCGTGTACAGCTTGCCCGGGTCGGCCCAGCCGTCGTCGAGCGCGGCCAGCAACGCCTGCCGCGCGACCGGATGCATCGGCGCGGCGGTCGCCGCGTCCAGGTAGACCGGGGATGCGCTCACGGTGCCACCTTTCGTTCGCGGCTGCGGGGCTCGCAACCCCGGCTCACTCCTCGCGCTCACAGGTCGGTCTTCGTTCGCGGCTGCGGGGCTCGCAACCCCGGCTCACTCCTCGCGCTCACAGGCCCGACGGTATCGCGGCGGTATGCCTAGGTTCCCCCCGATGGGGGGCGGACAGTGACCCCACCACGGCCGAGTCCGTCATGGTCGAGTAATCTGCGACCGTCGGTGACGCCTTTGCCGTCGGTGCCGAGGAAAGACGCACCGCGGCGCGCTAGGGAGGCAGGACCAGGTGGTCGCAAGGAGTTCGGAGGTACGGCCGTCGGCCGTACGGCACAGCGCTTCCCCAGGGGCCGGTGGGCGCCGGCGGCGCGGTGCTGGTCGGCTGGCCGGGCTCGGTCTCAGTGGCGTCGCGCTGCTGGTCCTGCTCACGGGCTGTGACGTTGGAGCGGCGTTCGACGGCTTCGGCTGGCCGCAGGGGGGCATCTCGGCCGAGTCGCGGCGGATGTACGACCTGTGGATCGCCTCCTGCATCGCCGCCCTCGCGGTCGGTGTCTTCGTGTGGGGTCTGATCTTCTGGTGTGTCGTGCGCTACCGCAAGCGCGGCAACGCGCTGCCGGTGCAGACCCGCTACAACATGCCGATGGAGTTCCTCTACACCATCGCGCCGATTCTGATCGTCTCCGTGCTCTTCTACTACACGGCGATCGTGCAGACCGACGTGGACAAGCTGTCGAAGAACCCGGACGTCACGGTCGAGGTCGTCGCGTTCAAGTGGAACTGGCAGTTCAACTACCGCGACGGGCAGGGCCCGGACGCCAAGACCACCGCGTCGACGCTCGGCACCAGTGAGGTCATTCCGGTGCTGGTGCTGCCGACCGACCGGTCCATCCGGTTCGAGGAGACCAGCCGCGACGTCATCCACTCGTTCTGGGTGCCGGAGC
>NZ_JAGPXZ010001316.1:0-838 GCF_018070305.1 Micromonospora sp. M51
CCACCAGATGCGCGTCGACCAACTCGTCCAACTGCTCCTGGGTGTCGGCGAGGGGCAGGTCGACGAGGGCGGCGGCCACCCGACTGTCGAAGCGCCCCGTCGGGTACAGGCCGAGCAGCGGAAACAGCCGCTGCGCCGACGGTGAGACCTGCGCGTACGACAGTGCGAACGCCTGCCCCACCGAGCGCTGCCCGGCGGTCAGCTCGGCCAGCGGGCCCGCCCCGGCGACCAGCCGCTCGGCGAGGTCGGCGACCCGCCAGCGCGGCCGGTGCGCCAACCGCGCGCCAGCCAGCCGGATAGCGAGCGGCAGGTGGCCGCAGCGACGCGCCACCTCGGCCGCCGCCTCCGGCTCGGCGGCGATCCGCTCCATCCCGGCCACCCGACCGAGCAGCTCGATCGCCTCGTCGGCGTCAAGGACCGGCAACGACGACGGCGGGCCCTCGTCGACCCCGATGAGCCGGCGGCGACTGGTGATGAGGCCCAGGCTCTGCGCGCCGTTGGGCAGCAACGGCGCCACCTGGTCGGCACTGGCCGCGTTGTCCAGGACCACCAACGCACGGCGGCCGGCCAGCTCGATCCGCCAGAGCGCCAACCGGTCGTCCAGGTTCTCCGGCACCCGCTCCACCGGCACACCGAGCTGCCGCAGGAGGGCCGCCACGGCCGTTGCCGTTGTCAACGGTCGGCGTTCGCTGTGCCCGTGCAGGTCGATGAAGAGCTGGGCGTCGGGATAGCGGTCCGCGAGCGCGGTGGCGACGTGTACGGCAAGCGTGGTCTTGCCGCTGCCCGGCATCCCGTCGACCACCTGGATCCGGATGCCGTCCTCCTCGATCTCCTTGAC
>NZ_JAGPXZ010001317.1:0-832 GCF_018070305.1 Micromonospora sp. M51
CGATCCTGGACCGAGGACCGGATGCTGCGCTGGACCGAGAGCCCCGCCGGGCAGCACATCGAGCTGGGCATCTCGGAGATGAACCTGTTCCTGCTGCTCGGCCAGCTCGGGCTCTCCTGGGACCTGTCCGGGCAGCCGCTGCTGCCGGTGGGCACCGTCTACGACCCGTTCGTGCTGCGCGGCCTCGACGCGTTCCTCTACGGCACCTACTCCGGATCCCGGTTCGTGGTGGCCGGCACCCCGTCCGGCATCACCCTCGCCCCCGAGGGCGGTGCCCACCAGTCCACCATCACCGCGTCGGTCGGCCTGGAACTGCCCGGTGTGACCTTCGTCGAGCCGGCGTACGCGGCCACCCTCGACTGGCTGCTCTGCGACGCGCTCGGGCAGATCGCCGGTGGGTCGGCCCCGGCCGCGACCGCCGCGCCCGCCGAGGACGGCGCGTACTACTTCCGGTTGAGCACCCGACCCCTGGACCAGGCGCCGTTCGAGGCGGCCCGGGCGCGGCTCGGCGACGCGGTGCTGCGCCGGCAGGTCGTCGCCGGGGCGTACCGGCTGGTCGACGCGCACCAGGCGTACCCGCACCTGGTCGACGCCCCGGTGGTGCAACTGGCCGCCTCCGGCGCGGTGCTGCCCGAGGTGCTGGCCGCCGCCGCGGAGCTGGCCGACGAGGGCATCGCCGCGCACGTGGTGGACGTGACCTCGCTGGACCGGCTCTACCGGGCCTGGCAGCGCACCCTGCGACAGGGCGTACGGACGGCCACGGTGCCCCGCTTGCCGGGCGCGCTGCGCTCCGCGTGCGCCGCTCGGGGGCCGGTGGTGACGGTGCACGACG
>NZ_JAGPXZ010001318.1:0-831 GCF_018070305.1 Micromonospora sp. M51
GCGGAAGTCGGCCAGCCGGACCTTGAGCGAGACGGTGCGCCCCACCTGGCCGGAGCCGCGTAACCGGACGCCGACCTTAGCGCTGAGCGCGAGCAACGCGCGGCGGATCTCCAACGGGTCGGCCACGTCGACGTCGAAGGTCACCTCGGCGCCGATCGACTTGTCGACGTGCTCGGGGCTGACCCCGCGCGGGTCGCGACCCCAGGCCAGCTCATGCAGGTGCGACGCCGAGGCGGCACCGACGGCTCGACGGAGCATGCCCACCGGCGCCTCGGCGAGGTCGCCGACGGTGGCCAGGCCGAGCTTGCGCAGCGCCTCCGCGGCCCGCTCCCCCACCCCCCACAGGGCGTCCACCGGCAGCGGGTGCAGGAAGTCGAGCACCTGCGCCGGAGGCACGACCAGCAGGCCGTCCGGCTTGGCCCGGGTGGAACCCAGCTTGGCCACGAACTTGGTCGGCGCCACCCCGACCGAGCAGGTCAGCGCCTGCTCGTCGGCGACCCGGCGACGGATCAGCCGGGCGATGGTGGCCGGCGAACCGAAGAGCCGCCGGGCGCCGGTCACGTCGAGGAACGCCTCGTCGAGGGAGAGCGGCTCGACCAGCGGCGTGACGTCCCGGAAGATCTGCATGACGGCCCGGGAGGCGGCCGAGTACGCGGAGAAGTCCGGTGGCAGGTACACCGCGTGCGGGCAGCGGGCCCGGGCCTGGCTGGTCGGCATCGCGCTGCGTACGCCGTACCGGCGGGCCTCGTAACTGGCCGAGCTGACCACGCCGCGCGGGCCGACGCCGCCGACGATCACCGGCCGGCCACGCAGCTCGGGGCGGCGGCGCCC
>NZ_JAGPXZ010001319.1:0-829 GCF_018070305.1 Micromonospora sp. M51
CCCGATAGCGCTGCGGATGGCCTTCGGCAACCTGCACTCCGCCAGCCAGCTGAAGAGCCTGTACGCCTCGGCCAACGAATACCACCCCGAGGCCCTCGCCCAGGTGCGGGAGCAGGTGAAGTACGCCAAACGGGACGGCGAGACCTACGACGCCAGCGCGCTGGAGTTCGCGGTCGCCTACCACCGGGCTGCCCTCTCGTGGCTGAAGTCCGCCCCCGTCGGGTGACGATCGGCTGGTTCGCGCACCGGCAACGGGCTGCCGTGAGCCCGGGGGCGTACCCCCGATTTGACGCTGCTCCGCGGGGCTCGCAAGCTCACCCCTCGCCCGCGCAGTACGCTTGTCTGTCGTGACCGCTGCCGATTACGCCGAACAGCTCAAGGAACTCGACGCGACCCTGCGAAACATCGAGGCCGTCCTCAACCTCGACCGGCTCCACGAGGACAAGGCCCGCCTTGAGCAGGAGGCGTCCGCCCCCGACCTGTGGGACGACCAGGCCAAGGCCCAGCAGGTGACCTCGCAGCTGTCGTACGTCAACGGCGAGATCAGCAAGCTGGGCAGCCTGCGCTCCCAGCTCGACGACGCCCAGGTGCTGCTGGAGCTGGCCGAGGCCGAGTCCGACCCGGGCGTGTTGACCGAGGTCGAGTCGGAGATCACCGGGTTGACCAAGGCCATCCAGGAGATGGAGGTCCGCACCCTGCTCTCCGGCGAGTACGACTCCCGGGAGGCACTCGTCGCCATCCGGGCCGGCGCCGGTGGTGTGGACGCCGCGGACTTCGCCGAGATGCTGCTGCGGATGTACCTGCGCTGGGCGGAGCGGCACGGCTACCC
>NZ_JAGPXZ010001320.1:0-829 GCF_018070305.1 Micromonospora sp. M51
CGAGGGCGCGTTCGGGATCAGCCGGGCCGCGACGCGGCAGCGACTGTTGGCGGGGGTCTACACGATCGACCAGTACCTCGCGGCGCTGCGGCTGCCGACGGGCGGCGCGGTCCGCGTCTCGTTCGGACTGGCGTCCACGGCGACCGACGCGGAACGCTTCGTCGCCTTCGTCCAGTCGACCTACCTCAACCGTGGGGCCGGCGCCGAGTCACCACTGCCACCTCGGCTGCGCTGTTGACCGGGCCGGCCGGTCAGCCGACCTGGGCCACCGGTGCCGGGCGGTGCTTGATCTCCTCCATGAACGGGAACCGGGCGGTCAGCTCGGCGATCGTCAGGCCGGCCCGCCAGGCCGCGGCCACGTGGGCGACCTGCGCGAGGTCCATGACGTCACCGCGCGCGAGAACCTCGCCCGAGACCCGAAGGTCGATCATGAAGTATCGAGCCTGCGAT
The DNA here is from genome assembly GCF_018070305.1 of Micromonospora sp. M51. Lineage (NCBI taxonomy): Bacteria > Bacillati > Actinomycetota > Actinomycetes > Micromonosporales > Micromonosporaceae > Micromonospora > Micromonospora sp. M51. Next base: position 451 of record NZ_JAGPXZ010001320.1, read on the forward strand.
CCCAGCCCCACGCAGACCACGCCCTCGTCGGAGTGCAGCTCGGCGCAGGTGAACCGGGCCCGCCCCTGCTCCGGCGCGGTCACCCGGCCGACATCGAGCCCGTGCCGGGCAGCGGTGTCGATGAGCGCGGGGGCCAGGCCACCCCGCTCGACCAGGTCCGGGTAAAGGCGCACACCCAGCGCCGTCGACGCCTCGCTCATGACTGACTCCCACTTCCTTGTGACAGAGACCAGCAGCGCGCAGGTTACGGAAACGTTTCCGGCACGCCTCGCCATCCTGTCGCGGGTGGACGCCCCACGGCAATAGGAAGGGTCGATTCGACCGCTATCGAGTAACAGTCGTGCCGCCGCCGAACTCCGTCGACGGGTCAGCGCCGTCC
>NZ_JAGPXZ010001321.1:0-826 GCF_018070305.1 Micromonospora sp. M51
GTACCGGCTAGCCTCGACGGGTGGCAACCGCGCTGGTGATCGAGAACGACCCGACGGACGACGCGCGCCGGCTGGGTGAGTGGCTGACCGAGGCTGGGCTGGAGCTGTGGGTGGTTCGCCCGCACGCCGGCGACGAGCTCCCCGCCGACCTGGAGGGGTACGCGGCGCTGGTGGTGCTCGGCGGCGACCAACAGGCGTACCCGTTGCCGGACGGCTCGCCCGGCGCACAGTGGTTTCCCGCAGTGGAGGGCCTGCTGCGCAAGGCGGTCCGGTACCGGGTGCCGACTCTGGCGGTCTGCCTGGGCGCGCAGCTGCTCGCCACCGCGCACGCCGGCCTGGTGGAGCGCAGCCCGTCCGGGCCGGAGATCGGTCCCGGCGTGGTCGGCCGGCGCGACGCCGCCGAGAACGATCCGCTGTTCCGGTACGTGCCGTTGATCCCGGACGTGCTCCAGTGGCACTCCGACGAGATCACCGAGCTGCCCCGGGGTGCCACCCTGCTGGCCGCGTCCACCCGCTACCCGCATCAGGCGTTCCGCCTCGGTGACCGGGCGTGGGGGTTGCAGTTCCACATCGAGTGCGACGCCGCGATGATCGCCGACTGGGCCACCGACTCGACCCAACTCGCCGAGCTGGGCTACGACCCGGAGCTGGTGGTAGCGGCCTGCGCCTCGGTGCTGGCCGACATCGAGGAGGTCTGGCAACCGTTCGCCGCCCGGTTCGCCGCGCTGGCCCTCGGCGAGTTGGACGACAGCACGACGCGGCGCGGCCTGCCGCTGCTCGGGCACTGATGAGCCGGCCGACCAGGGCACCGGGCCGGCTCATCAGT
>NZ_JAGPXZ010001322.1:0-824 GCF_018070305.1 Micromonospora sp. M51
CGTCCAGCAGGGCGGCGCGAGCCTGGGTCTCGTTGCGGTCCGGATCACCGGCAGGCAGGAACCGTTCGTCGCCCCACCACACGTCGACCCGGGACCAGTCCACCGCGTCGCGGGCCGGCAGCGCCGCCACCGCCCGGTACACGGCGGCGGCGACCCGACCGCCGGTGAGCACCACCGAGGCTTCGCCCCGGTCGGCCTGGGCGTCGAGCAGCTTCACCAGCAACCGGGCCGCCACGGCCTGCGCCAGCAGGTCGGCGTCGGCGTGGACGGCGACACTCGCCTCACTCATGGTTGCGCCTTCGTTTCCCGACCGCCCGGCGGTCGCTGTCGTGCCCGGGACGGTCCGCCCGAGGTGGTTGGGGCGAAAACCCCAGAGGTTGCGGGGCAGGGCCGGTGGGTACCGGCCCTGCCCGACGTCGTACCCCGGCTGGGCTCAGCCCTCGCCGCTGGTGCCGGCGTGCGCGGTGACCCCGGCCTCGGCGCGCTGCGCGGTGGCCGGATCCTTCCAGACGTGGACCCGCTGCGGCGGGCGCTGCTCCAGCCCGCGCAGGCCGGCCGTCGCGCCCAGCGCCTCCGCGTACACCTGGTCGGCGTCCAGTCGGCGCAGCTCCTCGGCCAGTTCGTCGCCGAGCGGGCGGCGAACCAGCGGCAGAGCCCGGTCCTCCTGCCCCGTGCGCCGGAAGACAGCCATGCTGTCCTCGCGGGTCAGCGTCAGCTGGTCGCCGTTGGCGCAGCTGAGCTGCACCTCCCGCATGCGGGGGAACTCGTTGCTGTCCACCCGGTGCGGGGTGATGCCGAGCCGGCTGGACAGCCAACCGGCCATC
>NZ_JAGPXZ010001323.1:0-820 GCF_018070305.1 Micromonospora sp. M51
GGCCGAGACCGGGTCGGCGGTCGCCGAGGAACTGCTCAAGCGGTGGCCGGAGGCGATCGCCGAGTTCACCGCCGTGGTGCCCCGCGACTACCGCCGGGTGCTGGAGATCATGCGGGCCGCCGAAGCCGCCGGCCGCGACGTCGACGACGCGGTCATGACAGAACTGACCGCACCCGCTGTGCCGGCGATGCCGGTGCCGCCCGCCCCGCGGGTGGCTGCCCAGGAGGTGGCACGTGCCTGACCCGAACGGTTTCCTGCGCTACGACCGGCGACTGCCGGCCCGCCGCCCGGTGCCGGTGCGGATCAGCGACTGGCGGGAGGTCTACCCGCCGGCCGGCGAGGACCTCATCCGCGAGCAGGCCACCCGGTGCATGGACTGCGGCATCCCGTTCTGTCACGACGGCTGCCCGCTGGGCAACCGCATCCCGGACTGGAACGACCTGGTGCGCACCGGCAACTGGGACGCCGCTGTGGAGTCGCTGCACGCCACCAACAACTTCCCGGAGTTCACCGGCCGGCTCTGCCCGGCGCCCTGCGAGGCGGCCTGCGTGCTCGGCATCTCCGGCGGTCAACCGGTGACCATCAAGCAGGTCGAGGTGGAGATCGCCGACGCCGCCGCCGCGCGTGGGTTCACCCCCCGCGCCGTGCCGGCGCCGTCGGGCCGGTCGGTCGCCGTCGTCGGCTCCGGGCCCGCCGGCCTCGCCGCCGCCCAGCAGTTGGCCCGCGCCGGTCACGCGGTGACGGTGTACGAGCGCGACGACGCGATCGGTGGTCTGCTCCGGTACGGCATCCCCGACTTCAAGTTGGAGAAGCGGCACAT
>NZ_JAGPXZ010001324.1:0-819 GCF_018070305.1 Micromonospora sp. M51
GCCGACTACCGCCCGCCGTCGAGGAGGACTTCCGAGCCACCGGGATGACCCACCTCAACGCGGTCTCCGGCTCCAACGTCGCGATTGTGGTGGGTGCGGTGTTGTTGCTGGCCCGGTGGGCACGGGCCGGTCCCTGGCTCGCCGCCGCGCTCTGTGCGGTGGCGCTGGTGGGGTTCGTCATCCTGGTCCGCCCGTCGCCGAGCGTCGTACGGGCCGCCACGATGGGGGCGATCGGGCTCGCCGCGCTCGCCGCCGGTCGTCCTCGGGCGGCGCTGCCCGCGTTGGCCGCTGCCGTGACCGTGCTGGTGCTCGTCGACCCGGAGTTGGCCGGGGACCCGGGGTTCGCGCTCTCCGTGCTGGCCACCGGTGGCCTGCTGCTGCTCGCGCCGCGCTGGCGGGACGGGTTGCGGCGGCGAGGCGTACCGACAGGGCTGGCCGAGGCGCTGGCCGTGCCGGCGGCCGCCCAACTTGCCTGCGGCCCGGTCGTCGCCGGCATCTCCGGCACGGTCAGCCTCGTGGCGGTGCCGGCGAACCTGCTGGCGGTGCCGGCCATCGCGCCAGCGACAGTGCTGGGCGTGCTGGCGGCACTGGTGTCGCCGATCTGGCCGGCCGGTGCCGGGTTCGTCGCGTGGCTGGCGAGTTGGCCGGCCTGGTGGTTGGTGCTCATCGCCCGGCAGGGGGCTCGGCTGCCGGGCGGCACCCTGCCGTGGCCGGGTGGTGTGCCCGGGGCCCTGCTGCTGACCGGGCTGACAGTCGCGCTGCTGATCGCGGTGCGCCGACCACTCGTCCGCCGGCTGGTCGCGGTGGTCGGTGTCGCCG
>NZ_JAGPXZ010000134.1:0-10598 GCF_018070305.1 Micromonospora sp. M51
CAGCGTCCCGGCGAGCACCCGGCCCTTGCCCGCGCCGACCCGCGCGACCCGTTCCTTGACGGCGACACCCCCGCCGGTCGGCGCCGGGTCCGCCGCCGGTCGGCGGCCCTCCAGGTCGGCACCGGCCAGGCCGGTCACGTACGACAGGTAGCCGGGGACGAGCGGAAGCACACACGGGGACAGGAAGCTGACCAGACCGGCGAGCGCCGCCGCGGCCATGGCGAGCAGCAGCGGCCCGTCCAGCGCGAGTTGCCGGAACGTCTCGCCCATCAGTTCGGCGCCGGCTTCTCGGCGGCGATCCGTTCGACGATCGGTTGCAGGCCCTCCTGCTTGACGGCGGCCCGGATCACCGCGGCGATCCGGCCGTCCCGGTCGAGCACCACCGTCGCCGGGACGGTGTTCGGCGGGATGTCCAGGTCGAGCGCCAACCGGCTGGACGGGTCGAAGAGGCTCGGGTAGGTGACCCGCCCCTTCTCGAACGCCTTGGCCTTGTCCCGCGAGTCCTGGACGTTGACGCCGAGGAAGTCCACCCCGGAACCCTTGGTGGCCTGGTAGACGGCTTCCAGGTCGTCGGCCTCGGCGCGGCACGGCGCGCACCAGGAACCCCAGAAGTTGACCACCACCACCTGCCCGCGAGCGTCGCTGACGTCATAGCTGCCACCGAGAAGCAGCTCACCGGCGAGCTTCGGGGGCGCGGAGCGCTGGTCCGGTGCGCACTCGAAGATCCCGTCGGTGGTGGTGGTGCAGGTCTTCTCCTGCGCCTTCGACGACGTGCAGCCGACCAGCGCCACCGCGGCGACGCTGGCGAGCAGACCCGCGGTCCACCTCCGGGCGTTCATCAGGCCCCCTTGGCCGTCCGGGCGGTCGCGGAGAGAGCGATCAGGTGCGCGGCCGGCTCGCTGTAGCCGATGCCCACCACCTTCGCGCCGTCGAAGTGGAACGAGGTGAGACTCGCCAGCCCGCACTGCCGCTTACGCGGGTCGTGCCAGAGCCGCTTGCGCTCGACGTAACGGCGCAGCGTCCAGATCGGGAGCTGGTGCGACACCAGCACCGCCTCGCGGCCCTCGGCGGCGACCCGGGCGGCGTGCACGGCGGCGAACATCCGCTCGGCGATCACCCGGTACGCCTCACCCCAGGACGGGGTCACCGGGTCGCGCAGCACCCACCAGTTACGCGGGTCGCGGAACGACCCGTCACCCGGGGAGACCTTCTTGCCCTCGAACCAGTTGGCGCTCTCGATCAGCCGCTCGTCCACCCCGACCGGCAGCCCGAACTGGGCGGCGATCGGCTCGGCGGTCTGCTGGGCGCGTTCCAGCGGGCTGGCCACCACGTGCACGATCTCCCGCTCGGCCAGGCCCTGCGCGGCGGCCTTGGCCATCTGCACGCCCAGCTCGGAGAGGCGGAAACCGGGCAGCCGGCCGTAGAGGATCTGGTCGGGGTTGTGCACCTCGCCGTGCCGGAGCACGTGAACCACCGTCTTACTCACCGTTGACTACCCCCCGTGACCGGCCGCTGCCGCCGCGTTCGCCGCCGTCGGCAGCGCGTCGGCGATGTGCTCCAGAGCGGCGTCGTCGATCGCCGCCGACACGAACCACGATTCGAACGCGCTGGGCGGCAGGTAGACCCCGGCGGCGAGCATCGCGTGGAAGAACGCCTTGAACGCCGGCACCTGCTGGGTGCGTGCGCTGTCGTAGTCGACCACGTCGGCGTCGGTGAAGAAGATCGAGAACATGCTGCCCGCGTACGACAGGCGGTGCGGGACCCCCGCGGCGGCCAACGCGTCGGACGCCAGCTTGCCCACGACGGTCGCCGTCTCGTCGAGGCGCTGGTACAGCGCGTCGTCGGCGAGCCGCAGGGTGGCCAGACCGGCGGCGCAGGCCAGCGGGTTACCGGACAGGGTGCCGGCCTGGTAGACCGGGCCGGCCGGCGCGAGCCGCGCCATGATGTCCGCCCGCCCGCCGAACGCCGCGGCCGGCAGGCCACCACCCATGACCTTGCCGTACGTCCACAGGTCGGCGTCGGACGCGTCGAGGCCGTGCCACCCGGCGCGGGAGACCCGGAACCCCGTCATCACCTCGTCCACCACGAGCAGGGCGCCGTGGGCGTGCGCGATCCGGGCGAGCTGCTGGTTGAAGCCGTCGCGGGGGGCCACCACGCCCATGTTGCCGGCGGCGGCCTCGGTGATCACCGCGGCGATGTGCTGGCCCTCGGCGGCGAACGCCTCCTCGACGGCCCGGATGTCGTTGTACGGCAGCACGATCGTCTCGCTGGCCGCCGCGCCGGTCACGCCGGGCGAGTCGGGCAGGCCCAGCGTGGCCACGCCGGAGCCGGCGGCGGCGAGCAGGGCGTCGACGTGACCGTGGTAGCAGCCGGCGAACTTGACGATCTTCGAGCGGCCGGTGAAGCCGCGCGCCAGCCGGATCGCCGACATGGTCGCCTCGGTGCCGGAGTTGACCAGACGGACCTGCTCGACCGGGGTGCGGGCGACGATCTCGGCCGCCAACTCCACCTCACCGGGAGTGGGCGTGCCGAAGCTGGTGCCCCGGGCCGCGGCGGCCTGGACGGCTTCCACCACCTCCGGGTGGGCGTGCCCGAGGATCAGCGGACCCCACGAGCAGACCAGGTCGACGTAGCGGCGACCGTCGGCGTCGTACAGCCACGGGCCCTCACCACGGACCATGAAGCGGGGGGTGCCGCCAACCGCCTGGAAGGCGCGCACAGGGGAGTTGACCCCGCCCGGCACGATGGCGCGGGCGCGGTCGAACAGGGCCTCGGAGGCCGGCGCGTCGGCTGGGTAGCGGCCTGGTCCGGCGGGAAAGATGTCGGTCACGATGCGGTCATTGTGACAGCGCCAGACGGCCCACCAGCAGCCACCCCGTTGTCGGGTTACCCGGCTCACCCATGACCCGCGCCCCTCGGCAGCGCCGAGAAGGGGACCCTCGTGGCCTCGACGACCATGCTCACGGCCTCGACAGGCCAGGTCGGTCGGATCGCGCTAGGCTGATCGGGTGGATCGTGCCGAACTGTCCATCACGCTACACCGGACGGGCGACGAAGCAGTGCTGCGCCTGGCCGGTGAGATCGACATGCTCACGGCGGCGCAGCTCTCCACCGTCGTCAACGAGGTGCTGGCCGACCCACCCCCGCGGATCGTGCTCGATCTCGGTGGTGTCACCTTCTGCGACTCGCAGGGTCTGGGCACCCTCGTCGTGCTCAGCCGCAAGGCCAGCCACGCGCAGAGCCTGCTGATGCTGACCCACGTGGGCGACTTCCTGATCCGCGTACTGGACATCACCGGCCTGCGCAGCGCCCTCATGATCCGCAACGACCAGCCCACCGGCTGAGCCGCCCGCCGCCTCAGGCGGTGTTGCCCCAGCGGGCCTGTTCGAGCAGCCGCACCGCCCGGTCGCGGACCTCCGGGTCGTCCGAGCGGAGCAGGGCCGTCGCCTCGTCGACGGCGTCGGTGAGCCGCCGCCACTGCGTGTCGCGCTCCCGGACCAGGTCCGACTGGGTGGCCAGCTGCCGGGTCTTCACCCACAGCTCGACGAAGACCGACACCTTGGCCCGCAGCACCCACGGGTCGAACGGCTTGGTGAGATAGTCCACCGCACCCACCTGGTAACCCCGCAGAGCGAGCTGGGCGTCCCGGTCGGCGGCGGTGAGGAAGATGATCGGCACGTGCCGGGTCCGTTCGCGGCGCTTGATGTGGCTCGCCGTCTCGAAGCCGTCCATGTCCGGCATCTGCGCGTCCAACAGGATGACCGCGAAGTCGTCCACCAGCAGCTGCTTGAGCGCCGCTTCGCCGCTCTCCACCGCCACGGACTGGACCGGCAGCCCCTGGAGGATCGCCTCCAGGGCCGTCAGATTCTGCCGCCGGTCGTCCACGAGCAGCGCTTTGGCCATCTGGGTCACGAAGTCTCCTCGGTGCGGCTGCCGTTGATCCAGGACGACATCAGCTCGATCAGGTCGTCCAGGTCGACCGGCTTGGTGATGTAGTCGCTGCCCCCGGCAGCGAGCGCCGACTCACGGTCGCCCGGCATCGCCTTCGCGGTCAGGAAGACCACCGGAAGGTCCGCGAACCGGTGGTTGCGGCGAATCTGACGGGTGGTCTCGTAACCATCCTGGTCAGGCATCATGGCGTCCATCAGCACGATGTCCACCTCCGGGTGCTCGGCCAGCAGGCGGACACCGTCCGCCCCGTTGTCCGAGTACAGCACGGTCATCCCGTGCAGCTCCAACGCACTGGTCAGGGCGAAGACGTTGCGGACGTCGTCGTCAACGATCAGCACGGTGGCGCCGTCCAGTTGCCGGGTGGCCGGTGCCTCCGGCCGATCCGGCAACAGCTCCAGCGGCGGCATCAGCAGCGACGACGGCAGGCCGGCCCGCTGCGGGGACGGGGTCTGCGGCGCGACCACGGCGTCCGGGGCCAGCACCTGCGGCACGAACAGGGTGAACGTCGACCCCTGACCGGGCGCGGACGAGACGGTGATGGTGCCGCCGATCAGTCGGGCCAGATCGCGGCTGATCGACAGACCCAGGCCGGTGCCGCCGTACCGGCGACTTGTCGTGCCGTCGGCCTGCTGGAACGCCTCGAAGATGATCGACAACTTGTCGTCGGAGATGCCGATCCCGGTGTCGATCACGGTGAACGCGATCACCTGCTGGGCGTTCGTCAGCGCCGGGACGTCGAAGACCGCGTTCTCCGCGGCCGGGGCGATCCGCAGCGTCACCGCACCGTTGTCGGTGAACTTCACCGCGTTGGAAAGCAGGTTGCGCAGGATCTGCTGCAACCGCTGCGGGTCGGTCACCAACGCCGGCGGCAGATCCTTGCTCACCCGTACCTGGAAGTCCAGGTTCTTCTCCTCGGCCTGCGGCGCGAACGCCTGCTCGACGTAGCCGCGCAGCTCGGTGAAGCGGATCTCGGTCGGCTCGACGTCCATCCGACCCGCCTCGATCTTCGACAGGTCGAGGATGTCGTCGATCAGACGGAGCAGGTCGGAGCCGGACCCGTGGATGGTCCGGGCGAACTCGATCTGCTTCGGGCTGAGGTTCTGCTCCGAGTTCTCGGCCAGCAGGCGGGCCAGCAGCAGCAACGAGTTCAGCGGGGTCCGCAGCTCGTGGCTCATGTTGGCCAGGAACTCCGACTTGTACGCCGACGCCCGGGTCAGCTGCTGCGCCTTCTCCTCCAGGCCCAGCCGGGCCAGCTCGATCTCCCGGTTCTTCGTCTCGATGTTGCCCTTCTGCTCGGACAGCAGCGTGGCCTTCTCCTCCAGCTCGGCGTTGGTGCGCTGCAACTCCGCCGACTGCTCCTGCATCTCGTGCGCCAGCCGCTGCGACTGGGCCAGCAGTTCCTCCGTACGCCGGTTGGCCTGGATGGTGTTGACAGCGATGCCGATGGTGAGCACCAGCCGCTCCAGGAACGACAGGTGCAGCTCGGAGAAGGCCGACACGCTGGCGAACTCGATCACCCCGAGCAGCTCACCCTCGAACAGGACGGGCAGCACCACCAGGTCGGACGGGGGTGTTTCGGCCAGCCCGGAGCGCAGGGTGAGCCGGCTGTTCGGGGAGGCGCTGACCCGGATGGTGCGACGGGAGAGCGCCGTCTGACCGACCAGCCCTTCACCCGGCCCGAAGGTGACGTCGTGCCCGCGCGCCACGTACCCGTACGAGGAGGTCAGCCGCAGCCGCATGCTGCCGTCGGCGTCGTCGGCCAGGAAGAAGGCACCGAGCTGGGCGTCGACCAGCGGGGTCACCTCCGTCATGATCATGCGGCAGACCTCACCGAGGTCGCGCTGGCCCTGCAACAGGCCGCCGATCCGGGCGAGGTTGGAGTCCAGCCAGCCCTGCTCGGCATTCTTCTTGGTCGTCTCCCGGAGGGTGACGATCATCTGGTTGATGTTGTCCTTCAGCTCGGCGACCTCGCCCTGCGCCTTGACCGCGATCCGCTGGGTCAGGTCGCCGCGGGTCACCGACGTGGACACCTGGGCGATGGCGCGCAACTGCGTGGTCAGCGTCGAGGCGAGCTGGTTGACGTTCTCGGTGAGGTCCCGCCAGGTGCCGGAAACCCCCTTCACCTGGGCCTGCCCGCCGAGCTTGCCCTCGATACCGACCTCGCGGGCAACCCGGGTCACCTCGTCGGCGAACGACGACAGCTGGTCGACCATGGTGTTGACGGTCGACTTCAGCTCCAGGATCTCGCCCTGCGCGTCCACCGTGATCTTCTGCGACAGGTCACCCTTCGCCACGGCCGTGGAGACCTGGGAGATGTTGCGGACCTGGCTGGTCAGGTTGCCGGCCAGCTGGTTGACGTTCTCGGTGAGGTCACGCCAGGTGCCGGAGACGCCGCGTACCTGGGCCTGGCCGCCCAGCTTGCCCTCAATGCCCACCTCACGCGCGACCCGGGTCACCTCGTCGGCGAACGACGACAACTGGTCGACCATCGTGTTGACGGTGTACTTCAGCTCCAGGATCTCGCCCTGCGCCGCCACGGTGATCTTCTGCGACAGGTCACCGCGCGCCACCGCGGTGGAGACCTGCGCGATGTTGCGGACCTGGGCGGTCAGGTTCGACGCCATCGAGTTGACGCTGTCGGTGAGGTCCTTCCAGGTGCCCGCCACGTTCGGCACCTCGGCCTGGCCACCCAACTTGCCCTCGGTGCCCACCTCACGGGCCACCCGGGTCACCTGCTCGGCGAAGAGCCGCAGGGTGTCGGTGAGGTAGTTCATCGTGGCGGCCAGCTCGGCGACCTCACCCCGCGCGCCGACAGTGATCTTCTGCGACAGGTCACCCTTCGCCACCGCCGTCGCCACCTGCGAGATCGACCGCACCTGGCCGGTCAGGTTCGACGCCATGGTGTTCACCGAGTCGGTGAGGTCCTTCCAGGTGCCGGCGACGCCCCGCACGTCGGCCTGGCCGCCCAGCTTGCCCTCGGTGCCCACCTCACGGGCCACCCGGGTCACCTCGTCGGCGAACGACGACAACTGGTCCACCATCGTGTTCACGGTGCGCCCGATGCGCAGGTACTCACCGCGCAGCGGCCGACCGTCGATCTCCAACGCCATGTGCTGGGACAGGTCACCGTCGGCCACCGCCACGATCACCCGGGCGATCTCGGTGGTGGGTCGACCCAGGTCGTCGATCAGCGAGTTGATCGCCCGCTGCCCCTCCGCCCAGGAGCCGTCCAGCCCCTCGTCGTCGAGCCGCTCGGTGAGCCGGCCGTCGCGGCCGACGATCCGGCTGATCCGCCGCAGGTCCAGGTACTGCCGTTCCTGGAGCGAGACCACCTCGTTGAAGGCGTCCGCCACCTCGCCCGCCTTGCCGGCGCGGCGGGGAAGCCGGACCTTCAGGTCGCCGCGACCGATCCGTCGCAGGGCCTCGGTCAACTCGCCGAGGAGCGCCTCGTGGTCGGGCGCGGACGGATCCGCGAACGACTGCTTCGCCGTGGTCATCATTCCTCGCTCAACTTGGGGGCGCCGGTCCGTGCGGACACGCCGGCACCCCATATTGTGCCCGCGCACGCCGTGGTGCCAGGGTGCGCGACCCGCCAGATCACATCGATCGCCCCGCCGAGCCGCCCGATCGGCGCCGAGCCGGCACGGCGCGCCGCAAACCTCGCCCGGCGCCCGCGCCGGCCCTTTCGACGCGTCAGCGGCGTGCCCCGCCGCAGGTGGGACTGACCGACGCGACAGTCCCGATTGATGATCCGCTTGGCACCCGGCAGGGGAACGGTGGAGGATACGGGGGTGTCAGCCGAGGCGGGGCCCGCGACGGCCGGGGCCCGGGACGGGGCCGTCCGGCGTGTCCGGCTGCCCGCCGACCGCCGTACGCCGGCCGCCGCCCGCGCCGTGGTCCGCTCAGTGTTGACCGAGTCACACCTGGACGAGCTGGCCAACGAGGCACTGCTGCTCACCACCGAGCTGACCACCAACGCCGTCGAACACGCCGGCACCGAGCTGGACATCGAGGTCGTCGCCGACGAGGTCGGGCTGACCGTCACCGTCTCCGACTTCGCCCCCGGCTCGGGCGACGAGCTGACAGTCGGCGACCGCAACGACGCCACCGAGATCAACGAGGTCTCCGTGCGCGGTCGGGGTCTGCTGCTCGTCGACCACTTCGCCAGCCGCTGGGGCACCACGTACCTGCCCACGGGGAAGGGCGTCTGGTTCCGGCTGGACCGCCCCGGCGTCGACCCGCCCGCCGCGGGCACCGTCGGCGAGTCGACACCGGCCAGCGCCGGCCCACCGACGGGCGCCGACCCGTCCGCGCCGAGCGCCAGCGCGATGAGCGAACTCATGCAGACCGCCCCCGACCTGTACGGGGACGACCCGCTGCCCGACTTCGCCACCAGCCTGCTGAGCCGGGTCGCCGAGATGGTGGGCGCGGCCGGCGGCACGATCCGACTGGACCGGGGCGACGGGCAGGGCAGTCAGGTGCTGGCCCGCGTCGGTCGGCCGCCCCGCCCCGGCAGTGAGCTGCTCCGGGTGCCGCTGACGGTGCACCGCCCGTACGCCGGCGAGTTGGAGCTGGACGCGGCGCCGTCGGCGTACGCCCAACCGTTGGCGGTGCTCACCGCCGAGCGGCTGTCGCTGCACCTGGAGAACGACCGGCTGCGCCGGGCCGACATCCGCCGGCAGGTGTGGCTGACCTTCCTGGCCGAGGCGAGTGAACTGCTGGCCCAGTCGTTGGACGTCGACCTGACCATGGCGCTGGTGCCGCAGTTGGTGGTGCCGCGACTCGGTCAGTGGTGCGCGGTGCACACCACCGACGAGTGGGGTCGGCTGCGGTTGGCGGCGGCCAGCCACGCCGACGAGTCGATGCTGCCGCAGTTGCACAAGGTGCTGGCCGAGACCGGGCCGGACTCGGTCCAGGCCCGCCTGCGCGAGGCGTCCCGCAGCGCGGCGCAGATCCCGCTGGGCGGGCCGATGGAGGGTTTTGCGGTCCCGCTGATCGCCCGCGGGCAGCGGCTCGGCACCCTGGCGGTGGGGCGGCACCAGCGGCACCGACACGACCCGGACGAGGTGGCCGTGTTGGAGGACGTGGCCCGGCGGGCCGCGCTGGCCATCGAGAACGCCCGGATCCACGCCGAGCGCCGTCGCGTGGCGCAGACGTTGCAGCAGTCCCTGCTGCCCCCGGTGCTGCCGGTGGTGGACGGGATCGGGTTCGCCGCCGAGTACGTCCCGACCGGCGACGACGCCGAGGTGGGGGGCGACTTCTACGACGTGGTGCCGCTGCCGGACGGACGCTGGCTGGTGGTGATCGGTGATGTCTCGGGCAAGGGTGTCCAGGCCGCCGCGGTGACCGGGCTGGTCCGCGACGTGATCAGGGTGCTGGTCGGCGACGGCAAACCGTTGCCGGAGGCGCTGGCCCGGCTCAACGAGACGCTTGTCGAGCGCGGTGGCGGCCGTTACTGCACGTTGGCGCTGGCGGCGGTCGGGCCGGGCCAGGGCGACCAGTTGGCGGTGTCGCTGCACCTCGCCGGACACGACCGGCCGGTGCTGCTGGCCGGGACGGGCGGCGCTGAGTTCGTCGGCACCGGCGGCACCGCGCTCGGCCTGCTCGACACGATCACCTCGCCGACGGCGGAGATCACGCTCGCCCCGGGCGATTCACTGATCTTCTACACCGACGGGGTCACCGAGCGGCGACGCGGCCGGGAGCTGTTCGGCACCGACCGGCTGCGGGACGCCGCCGCGCCGCTGGCCGGTTACTCGGCCGACGTGGTGGCCGCCCGGCTGCGCGCCGCGGCGATCAACTTCTCGGTGGAGCCGCCCCGGGACGACATCGCCGTCCTGGTGCTGCGCAACGACGCGACCTGACCGTCGCGCCGTCTCCGGGTCTCGGGTCGCAGCTCCGATGCCCTGCCCCGACCTCACAGGCCGCCGGGGAGCCGGCCGGGGGCGAGTCGGTGCTCCGGATCCAGGTGACGCTTCGCGGCGCGCAACTGGGCCAGGCCGGCCAGCTCACCCCAGAGGTCGACCGCCTGGCGGACCGCTGCCGGAGCGGAGATCACCACGCAGCGACCCTGCCGGGCCAGCAGCACCCCGCGGACGGCGGCCAGGATGGACGCCACCCGGTCGGGTGCCAGCGCCCCGGGCAGTGCCGCGTGCACCATGCCCAGCCCGGCGGACCCGCGCACCGGGACGGGCGTGCCGGCCGCGTCGCGGAGCGCGTACACGGCGGCGTGCAGATCGCCGATCGGCACCTCCAGGCGCAGCGCCGTGTCACCGGGCGCGAACGGATAGCGGCGCCACCACGTCGGCGCCGAGTGGGCGATGGTGGCCTCGCCGTGCAACAGGCCGACCAGCCGCTCGGCCCGCTCGGTGACGTCGGCGGGGCCGCCCTCCAGCAGCACCACCAGGCTGCCGGCCCGGGACGGGGCACCGGCCCGGCCGGACATCGACGGGTGGCGCTCCCGGGCGGTGGCCGCCGGGTGACCGGGCGGGTACGGCGTACGCGGGCGGGGGGTGCCCCCGGGCAGATCCAGTTCGATGGCCGACGGCTCCAGTCGGGCGGCGAGAATCGTCCGGACCAGGTCGTGCACCTCCAACGGCGTCCACACCGGGCGGGACACCCAGAGCCTGCTGGCCGGCAGCGGCTGC
>NZ_JAGPXZ010001325.1:0-818 GCF_018070305.1 Micromonospora sp. M51
CCGACCGCGAGCAGCGCGCCGACCTGGGCGGCGTGCGCCCGGGCCGCCGGGTGCCGCGCCGGCAGGTCGGCGGCGAGCGTCGCCACGGCGGCGGCCAGCTCCCGGTCACCCACCCGGGCCGCGGTACGCGCGGCGGCGCTGAGCACCGGCCAACCCTCGCGGGGCAGCTGCGGCAGGCTCTCGTCGGTCACCGCGACGCGGGCCGCCCGGACCGCCTCGACCTTGTCGTCAGCGGCCAGCGCCGCCTCGATCGCCAGCTCGTGCAGGGGCAGCCGGTGGTTCGGCCACAGGTACGGCCGGTTGAGGAAGGTGAGCGCCCGGTCGACCAGTTCGTCGGCGCCCGGATGGGCGCGGGCCAGCCGCAGCCCGGCGCCCAGCTGGAGCCAGTGCAGCCCGGTCACACCCGACAGGTCGATCCGGGCGGCCTCCGCGCAGACCGCCTCGGCCTCGTCCCACCGGCCCAGCGCGATGAGCGCCTCGGCCCGGTTGGAGAGCAGGTACGCCCCGGTGGAGCGGCTGATCCCCACCCGACGCGCCTCCGTCGCCCCGGCCTCGGCGGCCTGCGCGGACTCGGCGTAGCGGCCCAACTCGCAGAGCATGTCCGACTCGAAGACCATGGCGAGCACCAGGGTGGGCGCGTCGCCGGCGGCACGGGCTGCGGCGGCCGCCTGGCCCAGCTCGGCCAGCCCTCCGGTGAGGTCCCGCTCGCCGTGGCAGAGCAGCGCGATCCGCGTCGACAGCAGGGCCACCTGCTCTCCGAGCGCCTCGGCATCGGCGGCGGCCTCGGCTGCCACCCGGGCCGCCTTCTTCGGGTCGAT
>NZ_JAGPXZ010001326.1:0-809 GCF_018070305.1 Micromonospora sp. M51
GTGTAGATGGTGTCGCAGACGAGGCCGTGCACGAACCGCACCCGCCCGGGCGCCGGTTCGGTGAGCAGTCCGGCGGCCAGCCCGGCCTCCAGCGCCCGTAGCACAGTGGCCTCGTCGGTGCCGGCGGCGTCGACGAGCGTCGGCACGTCAGCCTCTCGCCCGACGGCGGCGGTGAGGCGCAGCACCGACACGGCCGTCGCCGGCAGCCGGGAGAGCCGTCGGCGCAGCACGTCGCGTACGCCCTCGGGCACGTCGGAGGTGGCGACGAGCGTGCCCTCGGCCGCGAGCAGCCGCGCCGACTCCCGGACGTAGAACGGGTTGCCGCCGGTCCGCTCGGCCAACGCGGCGACCGTGTCCGGGTCGACGGTGGTCCGGGCCAGCGCGCCGAGCAGCCGTTCGACCTCGGACGTGCTCAGGCCGCCCAGCGGGATCCGGTGGGGTGACCGGCGGGCCAGCACGGCCATCGTCTCGGCGAGGCGGTCGGCGTTGTCCGCGGGCCGCAGCGCCGCGACGAACAGGACGGCGCCGGTGGTCATCTCGGTGACGCTCTGCAACAGCAGCAGGGTCTCCGCGTCGGCGGCGTGCAGGTCGTCGAGGATCACGGCGACCGGTCTGCGGGTCGCGGCGGCGTCCAACCAGGTGCCCACCGCGCGGTGCAGCCGGAACCGGCCGGCGGTGACGTCGCCACCGGGCTCACCGTCGCCGCCGCCGAGCAGCGGGGCGAGCGCGGGTGCGAGGTCGCCCGGGGGTGCCTGCTCGGCGAGTTGCCGCAGCGCCTCGCACGCGAAGCCCCCACACGCGCCTCACTC
>NZ_JAGPXZ010001327.1:0-808 GCF_018070305.1 Micromonospora sp. M51
AGGTCGGCGAAGTGCCGGTAGATGTCACCCATGTCGATCGCGGTCCGTTCGGCGAGCCGTCGGGTGGTCACCCCCGACCAGCCCTCCGTCTCGGCCAGTTCCCGCGCGGCCGTGACGATGCGGTCACGCCGGTCCTGTTCAGCGGCCTTCTCGGCAGGTCCGGGCACGCACCCGAGCGTAAGGGCGCACACCCGTCGTAGCGGTCGGGTGACGGATTGGTGACTGTTGTGGTTGGCCGGACGCCTCCCGTCCCGTGCCACCGCCGCCGTCCTGGCTCGTTAGGTGAGGAGATCACCACGACGGGAGGGCACGTGGTCGTACGGGGGCACCGACGCGTGGCGCGACGATGAGGAGCGCCAGCGACGTCCGGCTGCTCCGCGACGACGCCACCCGGCAGCGCGCGACCTTCCTGGAACTCTTCCTCGACCTGGTCTTCGTCTTCGCCCTCACCCGGATCTCCGCGCGGCTGATCGTCGACTTCACCGACGGCCACCGCGGCGTGTACGCGGGCCTCGGCCAGGCTCTGCTGCTGTTCCTGGCGCTCTGGGCGGTCTGGTCGGTGACGGTCTGGTCGACCAGTTGGCTGGACCCGGACGCCCCGATCGTCCAGACCGTCATCATCATGACGTTGGTCGGTGCCATGACGATGGCCGTCGCCGTGCCCGACGGCTTCGGCGCGCGGGCTTCCCTCTTCGCCATCACCCTGGTGACCCTCCAGATCGGCCGGGTGGTGTATTTCCACCTCGCCGGGCACGGCCGGCCGGATCCCCACCAGTCCATCCGGATCCTGTTCTGGTTCGGCCTGAGC
>NZ_JAGPXZ010001328.1:0-807 GCF_018070305.1 Micromonospora sp. M51
GGATCATGCCGGTCCCGCCGAGCGACCTCCTGCCGGTGACGTACGACGTGGAAGCGCTCGCCGCCGAGGAGGAGCGGGTGCTCGCCGAGGCCCTCGCCGGCTGGTGCGAGCGGTACCCGGACGTGCCGGTGCGGCGCCGCGTCACGTACGGCGGGCCGGCGAAGGTCCTCGTCGAGGAGTCGGCCGCCGCGCAGCTCACCGTGGTCGGGGCGCGCGGTCGGGGCGCGCTGGCCGGCATGCTGCTCGGCTCGGTGAGCCACGCGGTGCTGCATCACGCGCACAGCCCGGTGGTGGTCGTCCGGCGTCGCCGCGAGGGTCGGCAGAGCTGACACCGCACGGCCCGGGCGGCGCGCACCGGTGCTCCGACGCCGGCTCCGGGTGCTCCGACGCGGGCTCAGGCGGCGGCGGTCGGTCGGCCCGGGCCGGCGCGTTCCACGGCGCGGCGGCCGGGCAACGCCGACAATGACCTGACCGACCCAGGGAGTGCCGATGAACCGACCTGTCGTGGTGGGTGTGGACGGATCGCCGTCCAGCCTCGTCGCCGCCGAGCACGCGGCCCGGGCCGCGCAGCTCCGGTCCCGGCCGCTGCTGGTGGTGCACGGTTACCTGCATCCGTTCGGCTACGGCGTGCCGCTCAACCCGTACGAGATCGGCGTGCCGGCGCCCTCCGAGGAGGCGCAGAAGATGCTGGAGCGCACCGCGGCCGAGCTGGGCGAGCGGTGGCCCGGCCTCGCTGTCGAGGCGCGTCAGGTCACCGGGGGCCCGGGGGCCACCCTGATCGAGGAGTCCCGCCGGGCGGAGCTGGTG
>NZ_JAGPXZ010001329.1:0-801 GCF_018070305.1 Micromonospora sp. M51
CACCGCCGCGGCCCGGGTCGACTTCGTGGCGATGCACGTCGAGCGGGCCGCCACGCTCGCCGACGCGGTGAAGCTGCGTCCGGACGCGCCGGCCCGGGCGGTGGTTCCGCTCGGCGTCGCCGCGCTCGGCCGGGCCGCGCGCCGGTCGCTGTCCGCCGGTGAGCCGGCAATGGCCGTCGAGTACGCCGAGCGCGCCACCGAACTGGCCCGCGACGGGGTGCCGGCCGCCGACCAGGTGGTGCACGCCCGGGCGTTGCTCCAGGTCGGCCGGGTCTCCGACGCGTTGGCGTACGCCGAGAAGATCGCCGCGAACGCGCGGGACGAGGCCACCCGGGTCAGCGCCCTGCTGCTGGCGGGGCAGGCCCAGGAGACCCTCGGGGACCAGGGCCGGGCGGTGACCGCCTGGCAGGAGGCGTTGCAGGTGGCCACGGAGGGTCAGCTGCCCACCCAGCGCGCCACGGCCATGCGCCGGCTCGGCATGGCCGACTTCGTGGCCGGGCGGTTGAGTCAGGCGAGCAGTCGGTTGGCGGCCGCGTACCAGGTGAGCCTGGGCGTCCAGGACAGGCGCGGGCAGGCGTGGTCCCTGCAGAACCTGGCCTGGGTGACCACCACCCGGGGTGACTTCGCCGGCACCGACGCGGTGCTCGGCCGGGCGGCCCGGCTCTTCGCCGAGCTGAAGGATCCGTACGGGCGGGCCTGGTTGCGCGGCACCACGGCGTTCGCCCGGCTGCTCGCCGGTCGACTGCGCGAGGCGTGTCGGATGGCGCAGGTGTTCCTGCCGTTCGGTGAGCGGGTCGGCGA
>NZ_JAGPXZ010001330.1:0-801 GCF_018070305.1 Micromonospora sp. M51
GCAGTGCTCGGCCTCTTTTTCGCCAGCTACCTGGTGCTCGCCGGCTACGACTACGGCGTCGGGCTGCTGCTCGCCCGCGGCGTCGGCCCGGCCGGGCGGCGCGAGACGCTCACCGCCCTCGGGCCGTTCTTCCTCGGCAACGAGGTCTGGCTGGTGGCCACCGTGGGCATCCTCTTCGGCGCGTTCCCCCTGCTGGAGGGCGAGTTGCTCGCCGGCTGCTATCCGGTCGTCGTCGGCGCCCTGGTCGGCGTCATCCTGGTCACCGTCGGGGTGCAGTTGCGCAGTCGGCCCAGCAGCGAGCGCAGTCGCGCCCGCTGGGACCGCGTCGTGATGATCGGCAGCGCCCTCGCCGCGCTGGGCTGGGGCGCGCTGCTCGCCGCGCTGTTGCAGGGCGTGCCACTGCGGACCGACGGGCACGTCGCCGGGGTGACCCACCTGGCCACCCCGTTCGCGGCCGCCGCCGGGATCGCCATGGTCACGGTGGTCGCGGTGCACGGCGCGACCTTCCTCACACTGCGCCTGTCCGCCGGGGCCGCCGCCGAGGCCGGCCGCACGGCCCGCCGGCTGGTGCCGGTGGCGCTCACCGCGGTCGCCGTGGCCACCGTCGTGGGCCTGCTCTCCGCCCGGGTACGCGACGCCGTGCAGCGACCGGCGGTGGCCGTACTCCTGCCGGTGTTGCTCGTGGCGGCGCTGCTGGCGGCCCGCGCGGCGCTGGTCCGGCAGCGGCCCGGGTGGGCGGTGGTCGCCACCGGCGCGGCCCTGGCGCTGCCGGTGGTGCTGGTCGGAGCCGCTCTCTGGCCC
>NZ_JAGPXZ010001331.1:0-800 GCF_018070305.1 Micromonospora sp. M51
ACGAGCCGCACCCGACGGTGCGGGTGCCGACAGATCTGGAGGTGAGCGTCCGATGATCGACAGTCGTGCCGCGTTCCACGCCCTGCACCGCGCCGGCCGCCCACTGCTGCTGCCCAACGCGTGGGACCACGCCTCGGCGACGGCGCTCGCCGCGCGAGGCCACCCGGCCATCGGCACCACCAGCCTCGGGGTCGCCGCGACCACCGGCCGTCCCGACGGCGCGGCGGCCACCGCGGGAGAGACCCTCGCCCTGGCCCGCCGCCTGGCCGGGTTGCCGGTGCTGCTCAGCGTGGACGTGGAGGGCGGGTTCAGTGACGACCCGGCGGAGGTCGCCGCGTACGTGGCGGACCTGGCCGGGCTCGGCGTGGTCGGGATCAACCTGGAGGACGGCCGCCCGGACGGCACGCTTGCCGACCCCGAGTGCGTCGCCGACAAAATCGCGGCGGTGAAGGCGGCGGTGCCGGACCTGTTCGTCAACGCCCGCACCGACACGTGGTGGCTTGCGGTGGCCGACCCGCTGCCGCAGGCCCTCGCCCGAGCCCGCGCCTACCGGGCGGCCGGCGCGGACGGGATCTTCGTGCCGGGCACCGTCGACGACGCGACGCTGCGGGTGCTCACCGAGCGGGTCGACGCTCCCGTGAACGCGCTGTACCAGCCCGGCGGCCCGGGGCTGACCGAGCTGGGCAGGGCCGGGGTGGCCCGGGTCAGCACCGGCTCGCTGCTGTTCCGGGCAGCACTGGGCGCCGCGCTCGACGCCGCCGACGCCGTCCGCCTCGGCAGGCCCACCACCTCGTCGGGCC
>NZ_JAGPXZ010001332.1:0-798 GCF_018070305.1 Micromonospora sp. M51
GTCAGCGGGCCGGGAAGGCCCGCTGACGCGGGTCGGTCAGGAGACGTCGGGGAAGCCGTACCGCAGGGCGTGCTCCGGATCGGTCGGGTCGATCTGGCGTACGCCCGCGTCGGCGAGGCGCTTGTTGACCTCGTCGAGCTGCTCGCGCACCAGCCGCGCCTCCTCCTCGGTGACCCGACCCCGGTGCGGCTTTCCGGCGTGCTCCAGCGTGCCGTAGTCGATCTTCTCGGCGCTCTTGCGGGCCTTGGGAGGGCGGACCCGCTCGGCCGTCTTCAGCAACTGCGCCATCGGCACGTCGGTGGCCATCGCGTCGAACTCGCTGGCCGTCAGCACCACCCGGCGAGGCTCGCCGCCACCGTGCCGGTCGTGGATCTCGACCACCGCCACGTCCAGCGCGGCGTCGTCGATGTTCTCCACCTCGCCCGGGGTGGCGTCCAACTGCACGGGCCCGGCGACCAGGTCCGGGTGCTCCAGCACGACAACGCGGACCACCTCGTCGTCCTGCTGCAGAACCGTGCCGGTGAAGTCGGAGACGTGGATCGTCTTCTTGCCCATGCGCGGAGCTTCTCCTGTCGTAGGCCGGGATGAGGGACCACAAGAAATTACCCGACAGGTGTGCGAAAGCCGCCGCTGGACCTCCTCCGGTGTGTCGCCCCCCGTACTCCCCGGCGGTCGCCGTGACGGCCGGCGTCAGTGGGTGTTCAGGCGGTGCCGACTGGAGCTGCCGGCGGGCAGCTTGTTCAGCCCGGCCCACGACAGGTCGCCGCTGCCGATCGTCCGGGGGTTCCGGTAGCGCGG
>NZ_JAGPXZ010000135.1:0-10866 GCF_018070305.1 Micromonospora sp. M51
CTCGCCGTGCTGATCGACTACACCGGGCTCTTCCTCGGCTGGCCGACCCCCCGACTCGGCGCGCGACGGATCGGCGTCCAGATGATCGCGGCCGAGCACCTGGCCGAGCGGTACCAGCAGTTCCTTCTCATCGCTCTCGGCGAGGCGATCTTCGTCATCGGGCTCGCCTTCAGCGGCAGCGAGTTCCACACCGACCAGACGGGTGGGTTCGTCCTGGCGCTGGCGAGCACCGTCCTGCTCTGGCGGATCTACTTCCACGTGGCGGGCGGAGTGTTGGGCGCGGCCGTCGACAGCTCCCGCGACCCGGCGCGGCTGGCGACCGGCATGGCGTTCGCCCACATGGTCATGATCGCGGGAATCGTGCTGACCGGCGTCGGCTTCGAGTTGTTCATCACCGAACCGCTCGGGCACCTCCCGACGGCCTGGCTCATCGCCATCCTCGGCGGCCCGGCGCTCTTCCTCACCGGGCGTTCCACCCTCGAATACCAGGTCTTCGCCCGGGTGTCCCGGTCCCGGCTGGCCGGCCTGCTGGCCCTCGGCCTGCTGGCACCGGCGGCACCGCACCTCCAACCGCTCACCGCCGGCGCGGTCGCCGCCGTGGTGCTGCTCGGCGTCGCCGCGGCGGACACCCGACGCTCACGCCGCCGTCCCGCGGAGACGCCCGCTCCCCCGTACTAGCCGCAACGGCCGTCAACGGCACAGCGTGGTCGCCCGCCGCATGTGGGACAGCTTCTCCGGGTTACGCACCGCGTAGAGCGCGGTGATCACACCGTCGTCGACGCGCAGCGTGACCACCGAGTCGATCTCGCCGTCGAACCGGAGGACCAACGCCGGGTAGCCGTTGACCTCGGCGGGTCGCAACGACATGGCGGCCACCTGGACCTTCCTGCTGGCCAGCAGCCGGGCCACCTTGTCGGCCCCGCTGACCGGCCGCAGCAGCGCCTGTTTGATCCCGCCTCCGTCGCCGAGGAGCACGACATCCGGCGCGAGAACGTCGAGCAGGCCCTGCACGTCGCCGACCTCGACCGCCCGTCGGAACGCGTCCAGCGCCCGCCGGGCGTCCGCCGGGGAGACCATCCCCCGGGGCCGGCGCGCCGCGACGTGCGTTCGTGCCCGGTGCGCGATCTGACGGACGGTGGCTGGGCTCTTGTCGACCGCCTCGGCGATCTCGTCGTACGCCAGGTCGAAGACCTCGCGGAGGACGAACACCGCACGCTCGGTCGGCGCGAGTGTCTCCAGCACCAGCATCATCGCCATCGAGACGCTCTCGGCGAGTTCGACGTCCTCGGCGACGTCGGGCGCGGTCAACAGTGGCTCCGGCAACCAACTGCCGACGTAGGACTCCCTGCGCCGGCCGACCGCCCGGAGCCGGTTGAGCGACAGCCGGGTGGTGATCCGGACCAGGTAGGACCGCTGGTCCCGCACCGCCGGAAGATCCACGTCCGCCCACCGCAGCCAGGTCTCCTGGAGTACGTCCTCCGCGTCGGCGGCCGAGCCGAGCATCTCGTAGGCGACCGTGAAGAGCAGGTTTCGGTGGGCAACGAACGCTTCGACAGCGGGCTGCCCGCTGCCGTCCGCGCTGATGATTCCGCCCTCGGCATCCATGCGTCCTCCAGTCTCGTCGATCTCGGCCGCCTCGCCCACCAGACACCGGCCGCCCACCTCCTGTGACACCCGATGCCGGTGCTCCTCGTCACTCGGGGCGGGTTGTCACAGCGCACCGGCCGGCGGTGTCTCCTGTGCGAACCGACGAGGAGGAAATCTCATGAATCTGGCTCTGTGGATCGCGGCCGGACTGCTGGCCGCGTTGGCCCTGGCCGGCGGCATCACCAAGACGTTCGTACCCAAGGAGAAGTTGGCGGCGGCCAACGGCGGAGGGTGGACCGACGGTGCCAGCGTCGGCTTCGTCAAAACCCTCGGGGTCCTTGAAATCCTGGCCGCGGCCGGTCTCATCCTGCCCGCCGTACTGGACGTCGCACCGGTGCTGGTGCCGGTGACCGCCATCTGCTGGATGGTGCTGATGGTCGGCGCGATGATCACCCACCTGCGTCACGACGAGGCCAGGTTCATCGTGCTGAACCTGGCCTACCTCGCGGTCGCCGCCTTCGTGGCCTGGGGCCGTCTCGACTCCTCGCCCTTCACCGGCTGACCGACCTCGTCCCGCTACCCTCACCCGATGAGTTCGCGGACCGCGCTGAGGAGACGAACGAAACACGCTCTGGTGGCCGTGTCCGTCACGCTGGGCCTGCTGTCCTGCCTGTGGGTTCTGTCCTTCGTGTGGTTGCAGATGTTCAAGACCGAGGGAGAGTTGCCACCGACGTCGCGGATGCCGCAGGTGCCGGCCGGAGCAAAGGTCACCGACGAGGGCATGGAATGCGCCTCCGGTGGGTGCTGGCGAACGATCACCGTGGCGCCGGCGGCGGGCCAGTCCTCAGCGGACCTGGCACGGGAGATGGGTCTCTCCAAGGAGCTGATCCTGCCGCCGACCCTCTTCGACCCCGCGTCTGTCTACGTGGGGGCCCACCCGGAAGACGGCGAGCTGATCGTCCACATCGGCTATCGGTGAGCGCCGCGACAGGACGCGCCGGCTGACGATCCGGCACGCGGGTCGGTGCGGCGACACTTGTGCCCGAGCTGCGAGAAGCGAGATCATCACGCATGATCGATCCCTCGCCCGAGGACGACGGGACTCCAGCTGCCTCGCCTCACCTCTCAAGGAGACACAGCCACGTGAAGAAACTATCGAGCGTCGCGTCCGTGCTCGCCCTCTCCGTCGGTATCGCCATCGCCCCGGCGGCTACTGCCTCCGCCGCTACCGACCGGAGCGGCGCGGAACGGCTGAACATCCCGAACAGCAGTGCGTGCAAGGCCGGCCGTACTGTCATGCAGGGCATGGTGGCGGGGCCGGGCGGTCAGCTCTACATCATCTTCACGAAGGCGGCCGGCGCGGAGCCGGTCCTGTCCCGGTGGCTTCGTGACGGCTCGACCTGGGACGGCGCCAGCTGGGTCTGCGCCGGTGCCCCCACCTCCATCCCGACACTCGGCCACGGCAACGACCTCGCCTACAACGCGAACTATCTGGGGCAGGGTCCTGCCTTGATCGCCACCCAGGGAAGCCAGTCCGCATTCCTGAGCGACAAGGTGACAATCGTTCGCCTGAACGCCAACGGAACCATCGGCACAACCAGCGAGGTGCGGCTGCCGATCGGCAACATCAGCGGCCTCTGCTACAGCGCGACGGCTGCCGGTGGAGCCGGCAAGTACGCGGCCCGCCGGTTGGGCAGTCTGTGGACCCATCCCGGCGCTGGCGCGCTCACCAGTGGTTGGACGCTGGTCAAGAGCAACCTGACGAGTCACGACAATCGTTCGGACCAGGGCATCGACTGCTCCGAGAACTACATCTGGAACACCAAGTCGATCAACACCTCAACGCCCACCACCGGGTGGAACTGGGTGTACCAGTACAACTGGTCCGGGGGCGACGTGGAGAGCGACATCGGCATCCCGGGCAACAACCTGACCGACGAGATCGAAGATGTCACCCACGTCGGCAGCGAGTTCTTCGTCGGCATCAACCGCAACGACGGGCTGGCCGACACCGTGAAGGTGCTCACCGAGTAGCCCCAAGCTGAACGGGGTGCGCCCGCACGCACCCGTGGACGGGGGTCGCTGGGCGTGTCGCCTGGCGGCCCCCCGACGCGGATCGCCGGTCGCCCGTCGCCCGTCGCCCGTCGCCCGTCGCCCGTCGCCCGTCGCCCGTCGCCCGTCGCCCGTCATGATCGTGCTCGATCCTGGATCGAGTGGCCTCCCGGCGCCAGCGACACCACTACATCATGGATCGAGCACGATCATGCCCAACGCCAGCGGGGTTGAGGCCGGGTGGCCCAGCAAGATCCGTGCAACATCCCTGATGTTGCTGCCTCCGCAGCCCCTGACACAGCAACATCCGAGAAGTTGCGCAGATCTTGCCGGCAGGTGGGTGATGCGGGGTGAGCAGGCGACAGGCGGGCAGGCGGGGCCGGGCGGGCCGGGGGCCGGGCGGGTGCGGGGGACGTCAGCGGCGCAACGTGAGGATCAGGTCGGCCACCAGGGCGGTCCAGCCGGTCTGGTGCCAGGCACCCAGGCCCGCGCCGTTGTCGCCGTGGAAGTACTCCGGGAAGGCGATCAGGTCCCGCCAGTCCGGGTGGGTCTGGAACAGCTGCGCGGCGCCGTAGATCGGGCGTCGACCCCAGTCATCCTGGGTGAAGAGCGCGATCAGCCGGGCCGAGAGGTCGTCGGCGATCTCGTCCAGGGTGCGCTTCACACCGGAGCGGGTCGGGTACTCCACCTGGAGGTCGTCGCCGAAGAACGCCGCGTAGTCCCGCAACGCGCTGATCAGCAGGAAGTTCGTCGGCATCCAGATCGGACCACGCCAGTTCGAGTTGCCTCCGAACAGCCCGCTGGTCGACTCGGCCGGCTCGTAGCCGACGGAGAACTCCTGCCCGCCGAGGGTGACCGAGAACGGCTTGTCCAGGTGCGCGCGGGACAGCGTACGGAGGCCGAACTCGGAGAGGAACTCGTCGGGGTCGAGCATCCGGGCGAGCAGCCGGACCACCTGCTCCGGGCCGACCATTGACAACAGCCGCTGCTGCCGGCCGTCGGGGCCCAGCCGGCGGGTGCCGATCACCTGGGCGTACTCCGGGCGGTTGGTCAGGAACCAGCGCAACCGCGCGCCCAGCTCCGGCAGACGGTGCAGGGTCTTCGCGGTGAGCCGGGTGGTGGCGGCCAACGGCAGCAATCCGACCACCGAACGGACCTTCAGCGGCACCTTCGTGCCGTCGGCGAGGCGCAGCACGTCGTAGAAGAAGGCGTCCTCCTCGTCCCACAACCCCTGCTCGTACGCGGCGGCGGCGATGTAGGCGAAGTGCTCGAAGAACTTGGTGGCGGTGTCCACCCAGGTCCGGTCGTGTTCGGCGAGCACGATCGCGATGTCCAGCAGGTTGAGGGCGTACATGCCCATCCAGCCGGTGCCGTCGGACTGTTCCAGCACACCGGCCACCGGCAGCGCCGCCGAGCGGTCGAACGGCCCGACGTTGTCGAGCCCGAGGAAACCGCCCTCGAAGACGTTGTTGCCGCCGGTGTCCTTGCGGTTGACCCACCAGGTGAAGTTGATCAGCAGCTTGTGCATCACCCGGGCCAGGAAGTCGTGGTCCCGGCTGCCGTCGATCTCGAACACCTTCAGCGCCGCCCAGGCGTGCACCGGCGGGTTCACGTCACCGAACGCCCACTCGTACGCCGGGATCTGGCCGTTGGGGTGCAGGTACCACTCGCGGAGCAGGAGCAGCAGTTGCTCCTTGGCGAAGCTCGGGTCGACCCGGGCGATGCTCACGCAGTGGAAGGCCAGGTCCCAGGCCGCGTACCAGGGGTATTCCCACGGGTCGGGCATGGAGATGACGTCGAAGCTGGTCATGTGCCACCAGGCGCTGTTGCGCCCGTGCCGACGCCCGGCCGGCGGCGTGGAACCCGGGTCGCCTTCCAGCCACCGCTTGACGTCGAAGTGGTAGAACTGCTTGCCCCACATCAGCCCGGCGATGGCCTGCCGGGCGACCAGCGCCTCGTCGGGGGTGGCGGCCGGCGGGATCACCCCGGCGAAGAACCGGTTCGCCTCGGCCCGTCGCGCCCACACCACTGCCTCGAAGCCCTCGCTGAGGTCGGCCGGGGGCGGCGGCGCGGCGGCCGGCGGCGACGCGGTACGGGTGAGCCGCAGCCGGATCTGGCGCTGCTCGCCGGCCGGCACGTCGAGCACGTAGTGCAGTGCACCCTTGGTGCCCTCCCGGGCCGGGTTGACGGTGGCCGCGCCGTTGACGACGTGGTCGTTGATGCCGTCCTTCGGGTACTTCGACCGGCCGGGCAGGCCCCACAGCCGTTCGGCGTTGGTGTCGTTGTCACAGAGCAGCGGCACGGGGCCGCCGTCGCCCTCCAGCAGCAGTTGCCCGAGCACCCGGTGCTCGCCGACGAGCCGGGTGCCCTGGCCGGTGAGCCGGGGGATCCGGTCGCCACCGGGCAGGCCCCAGGACCAGGTGTTACGGAACCACAGGGTGGGCAGGACGTGCAGGGTCGCCGCCTGGTCGCCCCGGTTGGCGACGGTCACCACCATGCAGAGGTCGGTCGGGGACGCCTTGGCGTAGTCGACGGTCACCGCCCAGTACCGGTCGTCGTCGAAGATCCCGGTGTCGACCAGCTCGTACTCGGTGTCGTCGCGGCCGCGCAACGCGTTCACCGCGACGAGTTCGTCGTACGGGAAGGCGGCCTGCGGGTAGTGGTAGCGCCAGCGCATCCAGGAGTGCGTGGGCGTGGAGTCCTCGTACCACCAGTACTCCTTGACGTCCTCGCCGTGGTTGCCGCCGTCGCCGCCGAGGCCGAACATCCGCTCCTTGAGGATCGGGTCCTTGCCGTTCCAGAGGGCGAGGGCGAAGGCGAAGGTCTGTCGGTCGTCGCAGACGCCGGCCATCCCGTCTTCATTCCACCGGTAGGCTCTGGACCGCGCGTGGTCGTGCGGGAAGTAGTCCCAGGCCGTACCGTGCTCGCTGTAGTCCTCCCGTACCGTCCCCCACGCCCGTTCGGACAGATAGGGACCCCATGCACGCCAGTCCTGCTCCCCCGAGTCGGCCTGGGCGAGCCGGAGCCGCTCAGCGTCGGGTGGCGAGGCGTCGGAGGACGATCGGTCAGTGATCACGTGCACATCTTTGACGTCGCCGCGGTACTTGACCACAGCGGCCATTCTCGTCGTGGCGTGTTACACCTTGCCGCCGGTGGAGGAAACTTGATCGACATTCACTTCGGCCCGCAGGTCTGCGGCGATCTGACCAGCGCCGCGAGCCGGGAGTGGCTGGTCCCCGACGGTCTCGGCGGCTACGCGATGGGCACTGTCGGCGGGCTGCGGACCCGTCGCTACCACGGTCTGTTGGTGGTTTCCGGCGAAACGCCGGCGTCCCGCCAGGTGGGACTGGTCAGTCTCGATCCGGCGGTCACACTGCCGTCCGGCACGCGGGTGCGCCTCGGCGCGCACGAGTGGGCCTCGGGTGACGTCGACCCGCGCGGCTTCGAGCTGTTGGAGCGCTTCGACCTGGTCGACGGGCTGCCCCGGTGGCGGTGGCGGATCGGCGACGTGGTGATCGAACGGGAGCTGGCCATGCTGCCCGGCCGCTCCTGTGTCGCGGTGGTGCACCGGCTGGTCGCCGGTGGCCCCGTCCGGCTGGAGCTGTCGGCCGCCTGCACCTGGCGGGACGCGCACGGCGAACGGCGGGCCGACGGCCCGATCCCCCAGGTCGAGGCGGTTGCCGACGGCGCGGTGGTCGAGGGCGCGTACCGGCTCGCCGGCCCGGGTTGGGCCCCCGAGGGGCAGTGGTGGCTGGGCGTGCACCATCGCGAGGAGGCCAACCGGGGGCTGCACCCGGACGAGGACGTCTGGTACGCGGGCCGTTTCTCCGGTGAGCTGGAACGCCCCGGTGACACCGTGTCGGTGCGGGCCTGGGCCGGTCGACTCGACGAGGAGCCGCCGCCGGCGACGGAGATCGTGGCGACGGCCCGACGGCGCAACCGGCGGGTGGTGGCGACGGCGAAGCCGGCCGACGACGTGGCGGCGACCCTGACGCTGGCCGCCGACGCGTTCGTGGTGCGCACCGAACACGCGGCGGTGGACGTGGTCGCCGGGTACCCGTGGTTCGGGGCCTGGTCGAGGGACACGATGATCTCGTACGAGGGGTTGTTCCTCTGCACCGGCCGCGCCGACGAGGGGCGGGACCTGCTGCGGGCGTACGCGGCGACGCTGTCCGAGGGGATGCTCGCCAACACTGCCGACACCGGTCGGGTGGAGTACAACACCGTCGACGGCACGTTGTGGTTCCTGCACGCGGTGAGCCGGCACGTCACCGTCACCGGCGACACCGACCTCGGCGACGAGCTGCTGCCCGCCCTGCACACGGTGATCGACGCTCATGTCGCCGGCACCCGGTACGGGATCCGCGTCGACCCGACCGACGGCCTGCTCACCCAGGGCGCCGCCGGCACCGCGCTGACCTGGATGGATGCCCGGGTGTACGGGGTGCCGGTCACCCCGCGTACCGGCAAGCCGGTCGAGGTCAACGCGTTGTGGATCAATGGCCTGGCCGGGCTCGCGGAGCTGACCGAGCTGGCCGGACGTAACGCCGACGGGCTGTGGCGACTCCACGCGCAGGCCACCGCCTCGTTCCGGGAGCGGTTCCCGGCGCCGACCGGGTGGTTGCACGACGTGCTGGACGCGCCCGCGCCGGCGTACCCGTTGGGTGGGGCGGCCCTGCACGACGACGACGCGTTACGCCCCAACCAGTTGCTGGCCTGGTCGCTGCCGTACGCGCCGATGGAGCCGGACGAGCAGACGCTGCGCCGGGTGGCGGCGGGGCTGCTCACCCCGCTCGGGCCGCGCAGTCTCGCACCGGACTCCGCGGAGTTCGTGGGCCGGCACCGGGGTGGCCCCGCCGACCGGGACGGGGGCTACCACCAGGGCACTGTGTGGCCGTGGTTGCTCGGCCCGTACGTGGATGCCGCCCGCCGGGGGAAGATGTCCGTCGATGACGTGTTCGTCGGCATTGAGTCCCATTTGATGGAATATGGGATAGGATCGGTGAGCGAGACGGCCGATGGCCTCGCGCCGCACACCGCCACCGGGTGCCCGTTCCAGGCATGGTCGGTGGCCGAGCTGCTGCGGGTGCGGCGAAAGAGCCAGTAGCGCTTTACACGACCGCAACGGTGGTGTCGCCGCTGGTTATCGCGATCCCGGCAGGATTGGCCCCGATCCAGACGCGACGGCGACATCGATTCCGGTGTCGGTCGGCGCGCGCCCGGGGACAACTCAAAGGGGGCCGCATGTCACTCGATGCCCACGTGATCGACATCAACCCCGCCCGACAGCTGCGGGTGCTGATGCTCTCCTGGGAGTACCCGCCGGTGCTCGTCGGCGGTCTCGGTCGACACGTGCACGCCCTCTCCGTCGCCCTCGCCGCCGCCGGCCACGAGGTCACCGTCGTCACCCGGCACAGCGACGGCGCGCCCCTGGAGGAGTACGCCGAGGGCGTACGCATCCTGCGCGCTCCCGAGGACCCGGTCACCTTCCCCCTCGCCACCAGCTCGCTGCTGGCCTGGACGATGGCCTTCAACCACACCCTCACCCGCACCGCGCTGCGCGCCACCGAAGCCGGCTCGTACGACGTCATCCACGCCCACGACTGGCTCGTCGCCCACACGGCCGTCACCCTCGCCGAGCACCTGGACCTGCCCCTGGTCACCACCATGCACGCCACCGAGGCCGGTCGGCACCAGGGCTGGCTGCCGGAGGAGATGAACCGCACCATCCACGGCGTCGAGCACTGGCTCAGCAATTCCTCCGTCCGGGTGATCACCTGTTCCGGGTACATGCGCGAGCAGGTGACCACGCTCTTCGACATGCCGGCCAGCCAGGTCGACGTGGTACCCAACGGGGTCGACGACCGGGCCTGGCGGGCCCGTCCCCGAGCTGTCGCGTCGGCCCGGGCGCGCTTCGCCGGGGACGGCCCGCTGGTCGGGTACGCCGGACGGCTGGTCTACGAGAAGGGTGTCCAGCACCTGGTGCACGCCGTACCCCGGCTGCGGGAGCGGCATCCGGGGCTGCGCGTGGTGATCGCCGGCGACGGCCCGTACCGCACCGAGTTGGAGGCGGAGGCCCGGCGGCTGGCGCTGAGTTCGACGGTCCGGTTCACCGGCTTTCTCGACGCCACCCAACTGCCGGCGATGCTCGGCGCCACCGACGCGACAGTGGTCCCCAGCCTCTACGAGCCGTTCGGCATGGTGGCGCTGGAGGCGGCGGCCGCCGGAGCACCCCTCGCCGTGGCCCGGACCGGGGGTCTCGCCGAGATCGTCGAACCCGGCGTGACCGGGGTGACGTTCCCGCACAGTGACCCGGACGCGCTCGCCGGCGCGGTCGGCCAACTGCTCGGCGACGAGGTCTTCGCCCGACGGCTGGCCCGCCGGGCACGCACCATGGTCGGCGAACGGTACGGCTGGGCGACCATCGCGGCCCGCACCGCCGCCAGCTACGCCACCGCTCGGCGCGAACACGGCCCCGTCCAGGCCCGCCGCGCCGCTGCCCGGCTGGCCGGCGGACGGACCCGGATCGCCATCCCGGAGGGGAATCTGCTGACCCGGGCCGACCCCGCCGCGTGCTGACGTACGTCGGATGACCTATAGGTGACTTCCGATCCGCTGGTTAGGGTGTAGCCCGAACAGCGGCTGAGGAGGAGCGTGCACAGGTGCTGATCGCCAGTCGGTACCGACTGCTCGACCTTGTGGGTCGCGGGGGCATGGGTCGGGTGTGGCGCGCCCGCGACGAGATGCTGCACCGCGAGGTGGCGGTCAAGGAGATCGTGCCACCGAGTTGGCTTGACGATCGTGGCCGGGCCGAGGTGCGCCTGCGCACCATGCGGGAGGCGCGGGCGGCGGCCCGGCTCAACCACCCCGCCGTGGTCCGGCTCTACGACGTGGTCGCGGTCGACGACAGCCCCTGGATCGTGATGGAGTACGTCCCGTCCCGCACCCTCCAGGACGTCGTGGACGCCGAGGGGCCCCTGGAGCCCGCCCGCGCGGCCCGGATCGGTCTGGCCGTGCTCGACGCATTGCAGGCCGCGCACAGCGCCGGGGTGCTGCACCGCGACATCAAACCGCAGAACGTGCTCGTGGCGCACGACGGGCGGGTGATGCTCACCGACTTCGGGCTGGCCACCTTCGACGGTGGCGACGGCGCGATGACCCGCCCCGGCATGGTCCTCGGCTCTCCGCAGTACGTGGCCCCGGAGCGGGCCTCCGACGGGGTGTCCT
>NZ_JAGPXZ010001333.1:0-796 GCF_018070305.1 Micromonospora sp. M51
CAACGGCGGTGGCAGCACCCCCACCACCACGCCCGGTGGCGGTAACAACGGCGGCGGTAACAACGGCGGCGGTAACAACGGTGGTGGCACCGAGCCCGGCGCCGGGCTCGGCGTGCTCGCCAACGACTGCGACGAGAGCCGGCTCCAGCCGCACGACGGTTTCCAGAACGGCAACCGCTGCGTGAGCACCGAGTTCGGTGAGGTCGGCGCGGCGGCCAACAACCCGTCGCTGCTGATCACCCAGTTCCCCGAGCAGGTTGGCCAGAACCAGCCCTTCACCCTGCGGGTCAGCACCCGCAACCTGGTGCGGGACCGCTTCCTGGCCGCCGGTCAGGGTGGTTACTACGTGGAGAGCTCGCTGCTCAACGACCAGGGCCTGGTCCGTGGGCACTTCCACACCGCCTGCCGGATGCTGGACAGCCTGACCGCGCCGCCGGAGCCGCAGGAGGTGCCCGCGTTCTTCGTCGCGACCGAGGACGGCCGCGGTGGTGCCCAGCCCGACGAGGTGACGATCCAGATTCCGGGCCTGCCGGAGTCGGGTACCGCCCAGTGCTCCGTCTGGGCCGGTGACGGCTCGCACCGCCTGCCGATGATGGAGCGGGCCAACCAGACCCCCGCCTTCGACTCGGTGCGCATCGACGTCAACTGAGGTAGCAACGATGGCCGGCCACCCCGGGGCAACCAACCTGGGGTGGCCGGCCATCGCGTCGCAACGGGCGACCCGGACACACGACGGGGCCCCGCCGTGCTGGCGGGGCCCCGTCGTCGCGTCGCGTCAGCGGTTCTTGTACGCCTC
>NZ_JAGPXZ010001334.1:0-795 GCF_018070305.1 Micromonospora sp. M51
GACTGATGGGGATGAGCACCGGCGAGTGGGCCCACTACCTCAGCGGGGAGCTGGGCGTCGGGCGTACCGCCGAGCAGGTCGCCGTCGAGGTGGTCGAGGAGATGACCCGCCGCTACCGGGAGCACGTACCCCTCATCGACGGTGCCGACCAGGTCGTCCGCCGGCTGGCCGCGCGGTGGCCGCTCGGGCTGGCGAGTTCGTCGCCGACCCGGTTGATCGAGGCGGCGCTGGCGGCGACCGGCCTGACCGACGCGTTCGGCGCGACCCTCTCCACCGAGCAGACCGAGCGGGGCAAGCCCGCGCCGGACGTGTACCTGAGCGTGGCGCAGCGCCTGGGCGTCGACCCGACCCGCTGCGTGGCGGTGGAGGACTCGTCCAACGGGGTGCGTTCGGCAGCGGCGGCGGGGATGCGCGTGGTGGCGGTGCCGCACGGCTCGTACCCGCTCGATCCGGACGCCGCGGGGCTGGCGGTGGTGACGCTCGACGCGATCGGTGCGCTGACCCCGGAGCTGGTGGACGAGCTGGGTTGACCGGGGCCGAGCGGGGTAGAGACCACGGATGAAGGCCATCGTGTACGAGCGCACCGGCGACCCGTCGGTGCTTTCTCTGGTTGACCGGCCGGTGCCGGAACCGGGTGCGGGCGAGGTCCTGGTGCGGGTGGCGGTCTCCGGGGTGAACCCGACCGACTGGAAGTCCCGCCGCAGTTCACCGCCGGACGGGTGGCAGATTCCCGGGCAAGACGGCGCCGGGGTGGTCGAGGCGGTCGGCGCGGGGGTCGATCCCGACCTGATCGGT
>NZ_JAGPXZ010001335.1:0-794 GCF_018070305.1 Micromonospora sp. M51
TTCGATGACCAACGACGTCGCGGCCGGGGCCGTCGACGCGATCCGCACCGCGTCGGCGGCCTCGGTCAGCGCGGCCGGAATCCGCGTCGCGTCCTCGGCACGCAGCTCGTAGAGCGGGTCACCGGCCCGCACCTCGTCACCCGGGCGCTTGTGCAGCACCACACCGGCCGGCACGCTCACCGGGTCCTCCTTGCGGGCCCGACCCGCGCCGAGCCGCCACGCGGCAACCCCCATGGCGTACGCGTCGACAGCCGCGACGTAGCCGTCCCGCTCGGCGCGGACGACCTCCACCTCGGCGGCCGTTGGCATCGACGCGTCCGGGTCGCCGCCCTGGGCCCGGATCATCGCCCGCCAGGAGTCCATCGCCCGGCCGTCGCGAAGCGCCGCCGCCGGGTCGGCGTCCGGCAGACCGGCGGCGTCGAGCATCTCCCGGGCCAGGGCGAGGGTCAGCTCCACCACGTCGGCCGGCCCGCCGCCGGCCAGCACCTCGACCGACTCGGTCACCTCGACCGCGTTGCCGATCGCCAGGCCCAACGGGGTGGACATGTCGGTGAGCAGGGCGACGGTCCGCACACCGTGCGCCCCGCCCAGCTCGACCATGGTGCGCGCCAACTCACGGGCCTGGTCGACGGACTTCATGAAGGCGCCGGAGCCGACCTTGACGTCGAGGACCAGCGCGCCGGTCCCCTCGGCGATCTTCTTGCTCATGATCGAGCTGGCGATCAGCGGGATCGCCTCCACGGTGCCGGTCACGTCGCGCAGCGCGTACAGCTTGCGATCGGCGGGCGCGAGCC
>NZ_JAGPXZ010001336.1:0-791 GCF_018070305.1 Micromonospora sp. M51
TCCCTGAGGAAGTGCTGGTGCAGGCCTACCGCGACCTGGACCTGGAAGAGTCGTTGCTGCGAGAGGTTGAGAAGTGAGCTGTCAGCACCTGACCGAGGCCGGTGCCGCCGCACCACGCACCCCCGACGAGTGCGCCGACTGCGTCGCCATCGGCGACACCTACTGGGTGCACCTGCGCACCTGCCTCAGCTGCGGGCAGGTCGGCTGCTGTGACTCGTCGCCCAATCAGCACGCGAGCAAGCACTACGCGTCCACCGGCCACCCGGTGATCCGCTCGGCCCAGCCGGGCGAGGCCTGGCGCTGGTGTTTCGTCGACGAGGAGATCGGCTGACGGTCAGCCTGGGTGCGGTGACCGGCTGGCCCGGGCGCGGCGGGTGAGTGGCGGCACGGCGAGGCCGGTGAGTGCGAGCAACCCCGCCAGCGCCAGCCAACCGATCGGGCCGCCGTCGATGATCAACCAGGTCAGCAGGGCAGGGCCGGCCGCGCGGGCCAGCCCGGCGAGCAGCCCGTCGACCCCCTGGTAGGCGCCGAGGGCGTCCGGGGCGGCGAGGTCGTAGGCCAGCGCCGCCCCGGCCCCGGCATGCCACAGGTCGCCCATGGTGTAGATCACCGTCGCGGCCAGCAGCAGGCCGATCGCCGCAGCGGTGGGCACGACGGCGGTCGCGGCCCAGAGCAGCATCCCGGCCGCGAGCACCAGCCCGGCCCGGCGCATCGTCGCCGCCGCCGGCACCGCGTGCCGGGAGCTTTCGCTGAGGCGTACGGCGAGCAGCACTGTGAGCAGCGTGTTGACC
>NZ_JAGPXZ010001337.1:0-788 GCF_018070305.1 Micromonospora sp. M51
CCGTGGGTGCCGGGGGCGTGGACGAAGAGGGTGCCGGTCTGCGCGGTCAGCGTCTGCACGGCCTCCTCCAGCGGGTCCACCTCGGGGGTGTCCCAGCCGCTGAGGCTCATGTTGACCACGGCGGCCTTCTTCTCGACAGCGGCCCACTGCATCCCGGCGAGGATCGCCGAGTCACTGCAGCCGGCGTCCTCACAGACCTTGCCGTCCAGCAGCGTCGCGTCCGGCGCCACACCCCGGTACTTGCCGCCGGAGGCCGCGCCGCTGCCCGCGATGGTCGAGGCCACGTGGGTGCCGTGACCGACCGTGTCCCGAGCGTCGGTGGCCTCGGTGAAGTTGCGCGCCTCGGCCACCTTGCCGGCCAGGGCGGGGTGCGTCGCGTCGACGCCGGTGTCCAGCACCGCGACGGACACTCCCGCGCCGGTGAACCCGGCCGCCCAGGCGGCGGGCGCGCCGATCTGCGGCACGCTGTGGTCGAGGGTCACCCGTCGACGGCCGTCCAGCCAGATCCGTTCGACGCCCCCTGCCGCGTCGAGCCGGGCCCCAGCGGGACCGGTGGTCACCGTCTCCCAGACCGCGCCCAAAGAGGATTTGTCGCTGGCCAGCGCGGCGCCGCGAATCACCGGCAGGTCGCGGGTCTGCCGGGTGCCGGGCAGCGCGGCCGGGGCACGCCGGGCGGCACCCGTCGCGCCGTACGTCACCAGGAGCGGCAGGGTGTCCCGGTGGGCGTCGTCGAAACCCGCCTCGACCAGCCCGGTGACGTCGAAGAGTCGCCGGTCCTCCCGGCCCGA
>NZ_JAGPXZ010001338.1:0-783 GCF_018070305.1 Micromonospora sp. M51
CGGCTGCGCGGTCTCGACGGCCCTGCGCAGCACCGACGAGTAGACCGCCACCGGCCCGTCGGCGGCGACCTCACCGGTGAGCCGGTTGGCCAGGTGGTGTGCCTGCTCGTGGCCGAGGGCGGTGAGGCCCCGACAACCACGCGGCCCACCGACGATTCCTTCGAGCTGGTGGACCGACTCGCCGTGTCGCACGAAGATCAGACGTGTCCGCATCGGGACATCATGCCAGCGGTATCGACGGAGGTATCAGTCGTCCGTACGGCCGAAGGAGGAGCCGCCCGCCTGGGTGAGCAGAGCGTCCAGCTTCGCGCCCGTCTGCGCTGGTAGGCGGTCTCGTCGTACCAACTCGGCGATGCGGTCCCGCAGGTCGTCGACGCGCTTGGCGCGGTCCCTGGTGCGGCGGTTGAGGTCGGCGAGGTCGTCGCGCAGGTCTTCGGCGGTCTTCGGGGCGACGTCGCCGCGGGCGACGGCGGTGGCGAGGACGGCGGCGAACTCGCTGGTCACCTCCCGGAAGCTGACCGGTATCTGCTGCCCGCCCGTCGGCGGTGCGGTGCTGGCGGGGGGCACGGACGGCGTGGACGGTGCGGCCGGCGTCGGCGACTGCGTCGTGGGCGCGGGGGCCGGCGCGGAGGTCGAGGGCGCCTCGGCGATCTCTGCCGGGTCGGGTGTGCCCGGGTTGTCGAACGGATTCTGCGCGAACAGGGCGCCGACGCCGACCAGCACGGCCAGCACGGCCGCGACGAGCGCGGCGAGGGGCCGACGCTGTCGACGTCGAGCCGGCCC
>NZ_JAGPXZ010000136.1:0-10842 GCF_018070305.1 Micromonospora sp. M51
GCGTACCGTCCGCCCAGATGACGCCGTCGGCGGTGAAGGCGGTGAACATCTCCTGGCGGGCGAGCACGCCGGAGGCGATCGCGTCGCGGTACACGCCGGTGTCGAGCACGGCGGCGTGGCGGATCAGGCGAGTGAGCACCGACCGGGGCAGGAGGTCCGCGCGGGTGACGTGGAGCCAGTGATGCAGGTCCCGGCCTCGGATGCGCTGCGGCATGAACTGGATCGGTGCCCGGGTGGCCAGGGTGACCCGCGCGTGTGGCGCCAGTTCGTAGGCGACCTGGACGGCGGAGTTCCCGGCGCCCACGACGAGGACCCGCTTACCGGTATACGGCTCGGGCCGCCGATAGTGCGCGACGTGCCGCACCTCGCCGGCGTAGGTGTCGTGGCCGGGCAGCACCGGCAGGTACGGATTGCCGTAGGACCCGCTGGCGGCGACGACGCCCGTAGCGCCGATCTCGTCGCCACTGTCGGTGTGGACGAGGTAGCCACCGCCTGGGCGCGGGTGAACAGCGGCGACCCGGGTGCCGGTGCGGATCTCGACATCGATGCTGGCGGCATAGCGGCGCAGATAGGCGACGACGTCGTCGCGGGTCGGATAGCGGTCGGGATCTCCCTCGTCGAAGGCCATGCCAGGCAGGCTGCTGTACCGGGCCGGGGAGAACAGGGTGAGGCTGTCGTAGTAGCCGGCCCAGGACCCGACCGGCTCGACGCCTGCCCCCAGGACGACGGGGCGCAGGCCAGCGGAGAGACCGGCGTGGGCGGCGGCGAGACCGGACTGGCCGCCGCCGACGATGACGACTGGTTCTGAGGAGGTGATCACTCCATCATCATATTGTCATTTCGTTGAATGACAATATGATGGGAATGCTGGAAGGTGGGACCATGGATCAGCCGCAGCCCACAGCGGTCGCGCCCGCCGCCGGACAAACCGCGCTGGCACCGGCCACGCAGGAGTTCCTCAAGGCGTTGGGCAGCCCAACACGACAACGGATCATGATGCTGTTCTCCCAGGGCGCCGAGCTGTCCGTCGGGGAAGTCGCCGAGCACGCCGGCATCAGCCAGGCGACGGCGTCGCAGCAGCTGACCCTGCTACGTCGGGGGCGGATCGTGACCTCGCGGCGCGAGGGGAAGACGGTGTACTACCGCGCCGACCGTGACGGCGCCGTCTCGGCGCTCGCCGAGCTGCAGTCGTACCTCATGACCTGCTGCTGACCGCGACTCCCCCGGCGGAGCCGGGACGTCAGACCTGCACCCGGCCCATCGACCTCGACGCCGCTTGACAGCACACCAGTTGCTCAGCGATGGTTGAGTCAATGATTACTGAGCTTGCCTCTCTGCAGGTGCGCGCCCGGACCCACGCCGCGCTCGGCGACCCGGCGCGCCTGGCGATCGTCGACGCGCTCACCCTGGGCGACGCCTCCCCTGGCGAAATCGCCGATGACCTTCGCATGCCGACGAACCTGGTCGCCCACCACGTCAAGGTCCTCAGCGAAGCCGGCCTCGTCGTCCGCCGCCGATCCGAGGGAGACCGCCGTCGCACCTACCTGCAGCTGCGGCCCGAGGCCCTGGCCTCGTTGACGCCAGCGCTGATGGCCGGGGTGGGTCGGGTGGTCTTCGTCTGCACCCACAACTCCGCCCGCTCGCAACTGGCCGCCGCCCTCTGGTCGGACCGCGCCCAAACCTGCGCGACATCGGCCGGAACGCGGCCGGCAGAGCGGGTTCACCCGCGCGCCGTCGCCGTGGCCCACCGCCACGGTCTGCATCTGGACGCGACCGGCACCGCGCACGTCGCGGACATCGTGCGTGACGACGACCTGCTCATCGCCGTCTGCGACAACGCCCACGAGGAACTCACCGGCCCGGTCCGGCCCCGACTGCACTGGTCGGTACCCGACCCGGTCCGCGTCGACACCGATGCTGCGTTCGAGGCCGCGTTCGCCGACCTCGCCACCCGCATCGACCGCGTCGCCCCCATCCTGGCCTCCACCCTGAGGTCGCCAGACCGTCATGACTGACACCAGCCTCCTGCGCGACGGCCGAACGCAGTCCGGCGCCCAGCCACCGCGCATGAGCACGAGGCCGCCTGTCCCGGCACCGGTCAGCCGGCTCCGCAACCCCTATTGCAAGGAAGGCTCCTGATGCCCGACAAGCCCAGCGTCCTGTTCGTCTGCGTGCACAACGCCGGCCGCTCCCAGATGGCCGCCGGTTGGTTGCGCCACCTCGCCGGCGACACCGTCGAGGTCCGCTCCGCCGGCGCCGCCCCCGCAGAAACCGTCAATCCCGCCGCCGTCGAGGCCATGCGCGAAGTCGGCATCGACATCACCGACCAGACGCCAAAGCTGCTCGAGTACACCACCGCGGAATCTTCGGACGTCATCGTCACCATGGGATGCGGCGACGCCTGCCCGGTCTTTCCCGGCAAGCGCTACGAGGACTGGAAACTCGACGACCCGGCCGGCAAGGGCGTCGAATCCGTACGCCCCATCCGCGACGAGATCCGCACCCGGGTGGAGAAGCTCCTCGGCGAACTGCACACCGCCGCCTGACCCTGTCACCCCCCGCTCGCCGGCCGTCGCCGCCGGGCGGCTGCCCACTGGTCTGGTGGCATCGCCGCCCTCGCCGACCACGCGCCCACCGGCGTCGACGGCAGACGGCCCTGCGGCCCGGACGCACCCCCACCCAGAGACCAAGAGGAACCAGGCACATGACGACGCCGACCACCCCGTCGAGCACC
Organism: Micromonospora sp. M51; assembly: GCF_018070305.1. Classification (NCBI taxonomy): domain Bacteria; kingdom Bacillati; phylum Actinomycetota; class Actinomycetes; order Micromonosporales; family Micromonosporaceae; genus Micromonospora; species Micromonospora sp. M51. Next base: position 2,735 of record NZ_JAGPXZ010000136.1, read on the forward strand.
GCACCCCGACTCTCGACGCTGGACCGGCTGCTGCCGGTATGGATCGGCGCCGCCATGGTCGCCGGCCTGCTCCTGGGCCGGTTGATCCCCGGCCTCGACGAGGCCCTCGACCTGGTCAAGGTCGGCGGAATATCCGTACCCATCGCCCTCGGTCTGCTCATCATGATGTACCCGGTCCTGGCGAAGGTCCGCTACGACCGCCTCGACACCGTGACCTCCGACCGACGCCTGCTGATCTCCTCCCTGGTGATCAACTGGCTCGTCGGCCCCGCCGTCATGTTCGCCCTGGCCTGGTTGCTCCTACCCGACCAGCCCGCGTACCGCACCGGCCTGATCATCGTCGGCCTGGCCCGCTGCATCGCGATGGTCATCATCTGGAACGACCTGGCCTGCGGCGACCGCGAGGCCGCCGCCGTCCTGGTCGCCCTCAACTCGGTCTTCCAGGTCCTCGCCTTCGGCCTGCTCGGCTGGTTCTACCTCACCGTGCTGCCCGGTTGGCTCGGCCTGGAGCAGGCCGGGCTCTCCGTCTCCGGCTGGGACATCGCCGGCAGCGTCCTGGTGTTCCTCGGCATCCCCCTGGCCGCCGGCTACCTCACCCGCAGACTCGGCGAACGCGCCAAGGGCCGCGACTGGTACGAGGCGAGGTTCCTGCCGCGGATCGGGCCGGTCGCCCTGTACGGGCTGCTGTTCACCATCGTGCTGCTCTTCGCCCTGCAGGGCGACGCGATCACCGCCCAGCCCTGGGACGTGGCCCGCATCGCGGTGCCGCTGCTCGCGTACTTCGGGATCATGTGGTTCGGCTCGTTCGCCATCGGTCGGGCGATCGGCCTGAGCTACGAACGCACCACCACGCTCGCCTTCACCGCCGCCGGCAACAACTTCGAACTCGCCATCGCCGTGGCGATCGGCGTGTTCGGCGTCACCAGCGGTCAGGCCCTCGCCGGCGTCGTCGGGCCATTGATCGAGGTGCCGGTGCTGGTCGCCCTCGTCTACGTCAGCCTCGCCGCCCGGCGCCGGTTCGGTCACCCCGACATCAACCAGCTGAAGCCGGCAGCTTCGGGGTGACCGCTTCACCCGCGTTCCGGTTCTCGGGAAGAGACGGCTCAGCTCGGGACGCTCAGCGCGCCGAGGGCACGACCGGCCTCCCGGGCGGACTGCAGGGCCCCGGCGTGCATCTGGGCGGCCTGGTCGACGAACGCGTCGAGTGCGGGGTTGACCCCGACCAGGGTGAACTCGCGTTCGACAACGGTGAGGTCGGCGCCCCAGCAGTCACCGATTATCCGGCGCAGGTACGGCGTCGAGTGGTCCCAGCCCTCCCGAGGTGTGCCGGCACCGTACGCACCACCACGCACCGTGGCGAGCACTGTGGGCTTACCCGCCAGGAACGGCTCCGTGGTCGCCCGCGGGTCCGCGAGCACCACGTCGACGTACGTCTTGAAATGCTGGGAGACGCCGAAGTTGTAGAGCGGCACGGCGAACAGCAACGCGTCGGCGGCCCGCAACTCGTCCACCAGCGTCGCGGCGAGGGCCACCGCCTCCCGCTGCTCGGCGGTGCGTTCCTCGGCCGGCGTCATACCGGCGGACACCGCCGCCGCCCAGAGGGTTGCCGGCAGGGTGTCCACCCCGACGTGGCGGCGCTCGACGGTGTCGCCGGGATGACTGGCGAGCCACTCCTCCTCGACGATGTCCGCGATTTCACGACTCGCCGAGCCGTGCGTTCGGATGCTGGCATCAAGCCGGAACAAGGTCACGAGCACTCCCTGGGGAACTGAGGTTCAAGGTTGAACTTCACCCTAGAGCAGATTGTTCAAGCTTGAACCTGAAGGAGACGTCCCTCACCCTCGTGAACCACGCCGACACGTACGCTTGCGCCATGCCCGACGAACCTCGGTGGTTGACCGACCACGAGCGCGACGCCTGGCTTGCGCTGGCCAAACTCATGTTCAACCTGCCGAGCGCCCTCGACGCCCAACTCCTGCGGGACAACCACCTCACGCTGTTCGACTACTTCGTGCTCAGCGGCCTGTCCATGGCGCCGGGGCGAACCATGCGACTCAGTGACCTCGCCAGCCACCTCAGCTGCTCGCTGTCCCGACTGTCGAACGTCGTCAAACGCCTCGAACAACGAGGCCTGCTCCGCCGCACCCCCGACCCGGAAAGCCCCCGCTACACCGTGGCCTCGCTCACCGACGCCGGGTGGGATCTTGTGGTCGCCGCGGCCCCCGGCCACGTCGCGGCCGTCCGTGACTACGTCATCGACGGCCTCACCGCGAGCCAGATCGACGTCCTGCGCGAGGTGGCCTGCCATGTGACCCGGAAGATTTCCGAGGCTCCGGAGGCCAGCACCCGCTGACGCCCGGGCGGGGTGCACCGCGTCGCCTGTTCCACCGGGCGGAACTGCACCCCCAGGTCACGGCGTCCCTTTCCCGGGCCGCCCGGGTGATCGTCGTACGCATTGCCGAGCAGATCGTCTGCCTGGAATATTATCTCCCCGACCGAGCATTCAACTGAGCGACGACCGGCACCAGACACCGGCCGCGACAGGGTTCAGAGCGCGAGTGATCGCACTGCTCGCGCGAGTCGGGATGGGGAACATCAGATGATCATGGAGATCGGCATCGTCCTCGACGCGTCACGGTTGGCCCGCGCGCCGCTGGAGACAGTCGAGCTGGCCCGCCTCGCCGAGGAACGCGGCCTGGACCTTGTGGTCGTCGCCGACGCGGCGACCGGGACATCAGCCGGCCTGGACCCCTGGACCGCGGCGGTCTGGCTGGCGGGATCGACACGCCGGATCGCCATCGGTGCCCCCGCCGGCGCCACCACCGCTCCCGATCCGACCGACCCGCAAGCGCAGTACCCGAGCGTGATCGCCAAGGCGCTGGACAGCATCGACCTGCTGGCGCAGGGGCGGATCATCTCCGACCCCGCCGGCTGGGTCGTCGCGCCACGGGACGCGAAGCCGGCGGAACTGGCCCGCCTCGCCGAAGCCGACCTGCCCGTCGTGGTCCCGGTGGATTCGCGCGAGGACGTCGAACGCCTCGCAGCGCTCGCCGCCGAAGGCGACCACCGCAGCGGCGTACGCCGACGCTCGGCCGCGGTGCGCGCCCAGCGCAAGCCGGGCATCGACTACGACGGCGTACCAGCGTCACTCGCCGACACCGCGGTCGAGCCCGGCGATCCGCAGTACCGCTCCCTGTCCTCCACCTATCTGCGCGGCGGCGCTCCCGGGTTGGTGCTGCGGCCCTCGACACCGGCCGAGGTGTCGGACGCGATCGAGTTCGCCCGGCGACACCGGCACCTGCCCCTCGGCATCCGCAGCGCCGGCCACGGCATCAGCGGCCGATCGACAAACCGGGGCGGCCTGGTGATCGACGTGGGCGCCATGAACACGATCAGTGTGGTGGACCCCGTCCGCCGGCTCGTGCGCATCGGCCCCGGCGCGACCTGGAAGCAGGTCGCCGAAGCCCTGACCCCGCACGGGTGGGCACTCGGCTCGGGCGACTACGGCGGCGTCGGCGTCGGCGGGCTCGCCACCGCGGCCGGAATCGGCCTGCTCTCGCGCAACCACGGCCTGACGATCGATCATCTCCGGTCGGTCGACCTCGTACTCGCCGACGGACGGCAGGTGCGGGCGAGCAGAGAGCACAACCCGGAACTGTTCTGGGCCGTACGGGGAGCGGGCGCCAACTTCGGCATCGCCACCTCGTTCGAATTCGAGGTCGACGAGGTGGGCGAGGTCGGCTGGGCGCAACTCGTCCTGCTCTCCACCGACATCGAGCAGTCGCTGCGCCGCTTCGCGGAACTGGCCAGTTCGGCACCACGGGACACCACGGTGTTCCTCGTGACCGGGCAGCCGCGTGCGGGCACGTCGACCATCCAACTCTTCGCTGTGGTCGACAACCCGGATCCCGACACCGTCGTGGCGCGCCTGACACCGTTCCTGGAACTCGGGGCGCTCGCCGGACAGCAGGTGGTGATGACGCCGTACTCGGGAGTCATGGGCAACGCCGCCGACGTCGGGCCGAACGGCCACCAGGGATTCGGCGAGCCGAACTCGCGGTCGGCCTTCCTGCCCACACTGACCCCCGAGTTCGCCCGTGATGCCGCGGCGATGCTTCGCAGCGGGGGCGTCTACTTCTTCGAGCTGCGGGCCATGGGCGGCGCGATCGCCGACGTCGCACCGGGCGAGGCGTCCTTCAGCCATCGGACGCCGGCATTCCAGCTGACGGCGATGGGCCAGAACAATCAGCGCCTCAACGCCGTATGGGAACCACTGCGTCAGCACTTCGACGGCCTCTACCTCAGCTTCGAGACCGACCGCAGTCCCGAACGGCTGCTCGACGCCTTCCCGGCACCGGTGTTGGAGCGCCTTCGAACACTCAAACACCGCTACGACCCGGACAACCTCTTCCGGGACAACTTCGCCATCGACCCGCGGACAACGAAGGAGGCACAGGCATGACCGACTACGGACACGACCTGCTCTTCGGCGCTTTCATCACACCCGCCGCACAACAGGCCCGACAGGTCGTCGACCTGGCGGTCACCGCGGACCGGGCCGGCCTCGACCTCGTCAGCTTCCAGGACCACCCGTACCAGGCCTCGTACCTGGACACGTCGACCCTGCTCGCCTTCGCCGCGGCCCGCACCGAGCGCGTCCACCTCAACGCCAACGTCACCAGCCTGCCGCTACGGCCACCGGCCGTCCTGGCCCGGGCCGCCGCCTCGCTCGACATCCTCAGCGGCGGCCGCTTCGAACTCGGCATCGGTGCCGGTGCGTTCTGGGACGGCATCGCCGCCATGGGCGGACGCCGGCTCAGCGCCGCCCAGGGCGTCACCGCGCTGCGCGAAGGGATCGAGATCATCCGCAAGATCTGGGACACCACGGCCCCCGGCGAGGTGAGCTACTCGGTCAAGGGCGCCCGACGCGGACCGCGTCCCGCCCACGACATCCCGATCTGGGTCGGGGCGTACAAGCCCAAGATGCTCGCGCTCACCGGTGCGGTCGCCGACGGCTGGCTGCCCAGCATCGAGTACCTGCCCCGGGGCGCCGACTCCCTACCGGAACTCAACGCGCGAATCGACGGCGCGGCGCACGACGCCGGCCGCGACCCGGCAGCCGTACGACGGTTGATGAACTTCATGAAGGTCCAGCTCTCGTCAGCCCCGCGTGGGCTTCTCAACGGCCCGCCCGCCGCCTGGGTCGACCAGATCGTCGACCTGGCGCTGCGGGACGGCATCAGCGCCTTCATCATCGGTGGGGACGACCCGAGCATCACCGAGCGTTTCGGCGCCGAGATCGCACCTGCCGTGCGAGAGGTCGTCGAGCGGGAACGCAAGGCCGGCGCAGCCGCCCGGCCGCCCAGAGCGTAGGAGCCGCGAGGTGGGGGTGGGCGGCCCGGAGAGGTGATCGCCGGGCCGCCCGGTGGTGAGCCACGCTGGGCGGCCCGGCGATCAGCCGGTCAGAGACCGGCGGCGTGTGCGGCGGCGGTGCCACCGACCACGGGCAGGACGATGTTGCTGCTCTTCAGCGCGACCTTCAGGTTCGCGGCGGTGGTGTCCGCCTGGCTGGAGTACTGCGGGTAGCTGGCCACGATGATCACGCCGATCCGGTGGCCGGGCTTGAAGACGTAGTCCTCCGGCAGCAGCGGGAAGCTGAAGTTGTACGACTCCCCCGGCACCAGTGGCACGGCGACGCGGATCGACTGCCGGTTCTGGGCGTCCATGATGCCCTTGGTGACCAGCTCGTAGTCGGCGGTGGCCACCCGCTTCGCCGTCTGCTTGTAGCAGCCGTCGTCGGTCGGGCTGCTCTCGCCCCAGCAGTCCGACGTGTCCAGGGTGATGATCCCTTCGCCGGAGGCCCGGTGCGCGACCCGCTCGTCGGTGCCGTAGTCGACCAGGATGGCCCCGAGGTTGGTGTCGGTCTGGTCGGCGGAGGCCCGCAGCTGCACGGTGGGCGTGCCGGAGATGTGCAGCGGCGCGGACAGCGGCGCGGAGAGGAACGCCAGCCGGTTGGGCTGCACCACGTCCGGGTTGAGGATCATGGTGTTCTGGCTCTGCGTGCGGCTGTCCTGGAACGCCCCGGTCGCCGGCTTCGCGGCTGGCACCAGCCCGAGACCGCCCGCGCCGGTGGCGCCGGGCTGCAGGAACACCTCGGTGTCGGCCTTGCCGGGGATCGGCCAGTCGGCGTGGGTCTCCCACACGTCGGCGGAGCGCTCCAGGTCCACCCGCGGCTCGTCCATGATGCCGTTGGCGACGCCCTGCAGCCAGAAGTCGAACCACCGGTGCAACGTCGACACCCACACCGCGCGGCGCGAGTCGAACGGGTCGACGTGGCCCTCCTGCGACAGCCACAGCTTGCGCGGCACGTTGTTCTCCGCCAGGGCGTACCAGAACTTGCTGAAGTGGTCCGGGCGGACGTTGTCGTCGTTGAGGCCGTGGTAGAGCAGCACGCTGGCGGTGACGTTGGGGACCTTCTTGACGTAGCTGCGCTCGTTCCAGAAGGACGTGTAGTCGCCGTGCTCGTCGCCGTCGGCGGCGCCTATCGCGTCGCGTACCGGCTTGCAGTAGTCCCGACGCTCGGGATTGGTGACCGTGTTGGCCAGCGACGACACGTAGCTGTTGCCGCGGGTGACCACGCCGTTGCTGCGCACGTAGTCGTAGTACTCGGTCGGTCCGCTGATCGGCACGACGGTGGTCAGGCCCTTCACGCCGGTCACCGCCGTGGCCATGGCCAGCGAGCCGTCGTACGATTTGCCGATCATCCCCGTCTTGCCGTTGTGCCAGTCCGCCTTGACGATCTCACCGGCGGCGTTACGGGCGGTGGCCCGGCCGTTGAGCCAGTTGATGGCCTGCTTGGCGCTCAGGTTGTCCTGGTTGGCGTTGGTGGTCGGGCAGCCGGTGGAGTTGTTGGTGCCGACCATGTCCAGCAGGATGACCGCGTAGCCGCGCGGCACGAAGTAGTTGTCGTAGAACAGCGGCCACTTGTCCAGCAGCCCGTCGCCGTCGAGGTCCGCCTTGCACTCGGACTCGTTGCCCCGGCAGACAGTCGAGTAGTAGGGGCTGGCGTCCATCACGACGGGGGCCTTGAGCCCCTGTGCGGTGGCCGCCGGCCGCATCAGGTCGAACGCGATGATGTCGCGCAGACCGTCGTTGTCGCTGTCGAAGGTGGAGTCGATGAAGAGGCGTTCCCGAATGGCGTCGGCGTAGCCGAACACCGGCTGGGTGACGCCGTCCTGGACGACGATCGACGGCGGGCCGTCCGCCGCCAGCGCCTGTGGTGCCGCGCCGAGGGCGGCGAGCACTGTCGCGGACAGTACGGCCACGCCTCTGCGCCACCGTGTTCCCACTGTAGCCATGCATTCTCCTTGATGTGTCCGAGGCTGCGTACGCTACGAGCCGGCGGCCGGTGCCACCACCTGCACGTGTAGGAAGTTCGTCGGGTGTGCTTCGACGGGGTGCGTCAGTCGCCCGGCGGGCAGCAGTGCGGCGGGCACGGCAAGACCCCGGTGCGACGCCGACCGGTGCCGGGCCGGCGTCGCACCGGGGTGTCTGGGTGACGGGGCTACGGCTGGCCGGCCAGCACCAGCTCCCGCAGCCGCCGGTCGAGGGTCGGGGCGTCCAGGCCACCCGGCCAGCCGCGCAGCAGTGCGCCACCCTTGGCCACCAGCACGACGGCCGGCGGCTCCCGCACCGCGTACGAACGCCAGATCGTCTGCTGGTCGTCCAGGACGACCGGATACTCCACCTGGTGGGCGCGCAGGTAGTCCTGGACCTCGTCGGCCTGGTCCGCGCCGGCCACGCCGACGAAGACCACCCGGTCCCGATAGCTGCGGGCCAGCTCGCTGAGGGCGGCCTGGCGACTGGCGCAGGTGGTGCACCAGGAGTTGAAGAAGGTGAAGACGACGGGGCGCTGCGCCCACAGTTCGGCGGCGGCGAACGGTGTGCCGTCGGTCAGCGCGCCGGTGAACGCCGGGGCGGCCGGGGCGGTGCCGGGTGCCGGGCGCTACGCCAGGTCGGCGGGGACCGGTCCCGGCAGCGCCGCCGCCCCTCCGGCGGGCGCCGGAGGGGGCCCGGACTCCGGTGTGGGCGTGCTGCATCCGCCCCGC
>NZ_JAGPXZ010001339.1:0-780 GCF_018070305.1 Micromonospora sp. M51
CAATAAATCTCTCCACCCCATGCGCAGGCAGCAACAACCCTGAACTTGCTGCCTGCGCATGGGGTGGAGAGATTTATTGCGTCGCACTTGGGGACGGTTGTGGTTAGCCTCGCCGGCATGCCGGATCCTGTTGCGCTGCTGCACGTGCCCGCGCTCTCCGACGTCGCCGAGTACGCGTACGCGGCCACCGTCGAGCCGCCCGCCCGGCTGGTGTTCACCGCCGGGGCATGCCCGCTCGACGGCGAGGGACGCACTGTCGCGCCGGGCGATCACGCAGCACAGGCCCGGCAGGTGATGACGAACCTGACGACCGCTCTCGACGCGGCCGGCGCGCGGCTGACCGACGTCGTGAAGACCACCGTCTACGTCGCGTCGTCGCAGCAGAAGGACCTGGTCACCGTCTGGGAGGTGGTGCGGGACTTCTTCGGCGACCACGATCCGCCCAGCACCCTGCTCGGGGTGGCGGTGCTCGGCTACAGCGACCAACTCGTCGAGGTCGAGGCTATCGCCGCCGTCCGGACGGGGGCCTGACATGCGGATCCGGGTGGCACGGCCCGATGACGCGCCGGGCGTGGTGGCGCTGCGGGCGACGGTCTATCCGTACCTCGTGCGCGGGGTCGAGTCGACCCGCAGAATGATCGCCGAACCCCCGCCCGAGGAGGACTGGACCGCCTTCGTGGCCGAGGTCGACAACCAGGTGGTCGGCTGGGTGTCCGCCGAACGCATCGGCACGACGTCGATAGCGAACGTCGGCGGCATCAACCTGCTGCACGTACACCC
>NZ_JAGPXZ010001340.1:0-780 GCF_018070305.1 Micromonospora sp. M51
GTAGCGGAGTTGCGGGGTGAGGGCTGTGCCGATGTGCTCGACGCGCTCCGCGCCGGTCGGGGTCCAGCCGCCGCGCTCGTAGAAGGCTCGGGCATGGGCGTTCTCCCGGAGCACCCAGAGCACGGCACGCCGCCAGCCCTGCGCCCGCATGGCGTCCAGCGCGTCCACCATCAGGGTGCGACCCACGCCGCGGCCCTGCTCGGCCGGGTCGAGGTGGATCGCGTTGAGCAGCCCGGTGCTCGGGTCGTCCTCGTCGTCCGGGCCCAGGTGGCTGAACCCGACCAACGCCCCGGCCCGCTCGGCCACTGTCATCCGGTGGGTGTCCCGCTCCCACAGCCACCGCTCGACCCAGTAGCGACCCATCGCCTCCGGTGTCGGGTCGGCCAGCGCCTCGGCCGGCAGGAACGCGGAGTACGCGGCGACCCGGGAGCGTTGGTGCAGGGCCCCCACCGCCATCAGATCGCCTTCGGTCGCGGAGCGGAGCGTGATGGTCACCCGGCCGAGGCTACCCGGCGCGGCGGAAGCTGCACCGTGGTCAGATCCTCGGCGACGATCAGCTCACCGTCGAAGTGCGCGCGTGCCTCGTCGTGGAACCGGCGCGGGTCGCTGTAGCGCTGGGAGAAGTGGGTGAGCACGAGTCGGCGTACCCCGGACTCGGTCGCCACCCGGGCGGCCTGCGCCGCGGTCAGGTGGCCGACCTCGGCGGCCAACGCGGCCTCCGACTCCAGGAACGTCGACTCGATGACCAGCAGGTCGGCGTGCTCGGCGAGGGCGTAGACC
>NZ_JAGPXZ010001341.1:0-778 GCF_018070305.1 Micromonospora sp. M51
CCTCCAGGCTGGCCTCGGTGGGCGCGATGGGGAAGCTCAGGTGGACCACGCCGTCGGCGTACTCGCGCTGGACCTGGTAGCCGAAGTCGGCGAAGACCCGCAGCATCGTCCCGTTGGCCGGCAGCACCTCCGCGACGAAGCTCATGATGCCGTTGCGGCGGGCCGCGTCAGCCAGGTGCTCCATCAGCACCGAGCCGATGCCGCGACCCTGGTAGGCGTCCTCCACCACGAAGGCCACCTCCGCCTCGGGAGCCTGCGGGCCGAGGCGCTCGTACCGGCCCACAGCGACGATCTGGTCGGCGGCCAGCACCACGAACGCCTCCCGGTCGTGGTGGTCGACGGTGACGAAACGGATCAGATCCCGCTCCGGGATGCGCGGGTACGGCGAGAAGTACCGCAGGTAGCGGGTGCGCTCGGAGAACCGGCTGTGCATCGCCACGATGCCGGGCGCGTCAGCTGGCTCGATCGGTCGCAACTGGACGGTGCTGCCGTCGCTGAGCAGCACGTCGACCGGATGGCCCACGGTCGTCACCGGAACAGCCCTCCCCCGGCCCGGCTCAGTCCCGCGGATCGTGCGGGTCGAGCCCGAGCAACGGGAAGACCGTCTTGCGGGTGGCCGCGATCGCCCGGTCCACCGCGTTCGGCTCGCCGGTCGGCTGCCACGGCTCGTACGACGGGTCGGCGTCGTCGGTCATCCGCAGCGGCACCTCCCGACCCAGCTGCCGGGAGGCGACCAGGTCCCGCCACGCGGGTGGGGTGAGGGTGGCCGGGTCGATCG
>NZ_JAGPXZ010001342.1:0-776 GCF_018070305.1 Micromonospora sp. M51
AGCACCGTGATGTTCTCGTGGAAACAGTCGTGAACCGAACGGTGCCTGATGATCGACACGTCGGCGTCGATGTAGTGGCTCGCCGTGCCGGGAACCAGGAAGAACCGGGTCTCGAAGTAGGTCAGGTCGTCCCGGGACAGGGCGTTGGTCCGTTCACCGTCGATCCGCAGCACCCAGTGCGACAGGAACCGGGTGTCGTACGCGAAGAGTCCGACCGGGAGCTGCGGGTCGGGCTCGATGTCGCCCTGGGCGTCGGTGATGGCGAAGATGTTGCCCGCGATGACGTGCACCAGTTCCTGCTTCACGGCCGACCACCCCGAGCGGTCGTCACGGCCCGGCCAGCCGGCGCGCCCCGGCCGGCAGGCGTGGTTCGGCCGGCAAGCGCGGCCCGGCCCAGCTCGCGCGGGTGACGGGCGCCGTCCGGCCCGGAGAAGATCCGCCGCAGCAGCATCAGCAGTTGCACGTTGCCGTGCACTGTCACCTCGTTGCGCAGCAGGCCCGCTCCGGGGTGCAACTCGCCGCGAACCATCCGGTCGAAGACCGCCCGGTCGGCCCGCACCACCAGCTCGGCGTCCTCGGCCGAGCGGGTCACCTGGACGTGTTGGTCGGCGATGGTCAGGTACCAGTGGTCGGTGCTGCCGTCGTCACGGACATCCAACCGCAGCGTCCCCGCGGTGGTCTCCGGCAGGTCGGGTCGCCGACCGGTGTCCAGCTGTCGCAGGTACTGCTCCGCCGTCGCACCCATCAGATCCCCTCCCCACGGTTCCCCGCAGGAT
>NZ_JAGPXZ010001343.1:0-776 GCF_018070305.1 Micromonospora sp. M51
GGTGCTGGTTGGAGGGCGACTCCGACGTGCGCTGGTATCACCGGGCCGAGTGCGGCTTCGCCGGCCGCCGCCCTCTCTGACACCCCCGGCCCTGGCGCCGGGGCCCGCGCGGCCTGCCGTGCTGATCCGCGCCGAGGCGGAGCGAGGCCGCCGGGTTGAAGGCTTGATCCACTCGGGCTCCTGAAAGTCGCGGCATCCGGGCACGCCGGACACCGCGACTTCCTTGAACCCGAGTTGATCACGCGGCGGGCCGGGACCTCGCGGCGCGGGCCGCGGCGGGCCGGGACCTCGCGGCGCGGGCCCATGCCGGCCGGGTGCGCGGCTCAACCCGCCGCGGACGTCGGCAGGACCGGGCCTGCGGCCTCGGTCACCGCGAACACCACGACGTTGTCGACGTAGTGCCCGCGCCGCCGGTCGAAGTCGCCCCCGCAGGTGACCAGGCGCAGCTCCGCCCCGGGCGTCGGCCCGTAGACCACTGCCGTCGGAAACTGGTCCTTGCGGGTACGCAACGACCCGGTCACCCGGAACGGCAACCGCTGCCCGCCGTGCCACACCTCCACCAGGTCGCCGGGCCGCAGCTCGCCGAGCCGGGCGAAGACCGCCGGCCCGCGTCGGGAGTCCAGATGCCCGGCGAGTACGGCCGGGCCGGTGTCGCCGGGAGCCGGGCCGCCGCCGTACCAGCCGGCGGTGTCGAAGTCGGTCGGCGGGATCAGCGCGCCCGCGCCGTCCAGGCCCAGCACCGTGAGCGGTGAGTCGACACCGATGCGCGGTACGCG
>NZ_JAGPXZ010001344.1:0-769 GCF_018070305.1 Micromonospora sp. M51
ATGTAGGGCTCCATCGGGTCCAGAGCGCGCAGGCGCCCCTCCCGCTTGGCGTCCTCCCGGCGTGCCCGGTCTTCCCCCTCGCGCTGGCGCTCTTCTTCTTCGGCGCGGCGGCGTTGCTCCTCGGCCTCACGCTCCAGGTCCTCGACGAGGCGGCGTTGGCGCTCCCGCTCCCGGTCGCGCTCGAACTCCTCCTCCAGGTCGTCGAAGAACCGGTCGAGCTCCAGGTCGCCCTCGGGCTCCACCTCGATGCGGGGTGCCGCGGCGACCACCCAGGCGACCGCCGGCGTGACCAGGCGGCGCAGGGTGCGGATGTCCACCGCGCCGACCGGGCGTACCTGCCGGCCCGTCATGATGCTCAGCGCCCGGGCTAGTGACGCGTCGGTTCCATGCGCAGCTGCGCCGGCTGCACGACCCGCAGTACCCGCTCCACCGCCTCGGCGACATCCGCCGGGTCGTACCAGTTGACCAGGCGCAGCGGCCCGAGTGCGCCGGCGACCGCCATGCGGGTCAGCTGCTCACGGATGCGGGTCTGCGCCTGTATAAGCGCGTACAGCGCGGCGATCTCGGCCGCGGTGAGTTCACCCTCGGCGGTCGGCACCAGCACCTCCCGCCTGAATGGTGTCTGGACCCGACCGATCGCTGATGGCGGCGATGCCACACCGGCCTTAGCGTGACCGCACAGACACTGGCAGTCCCGGCTCGGCCAAAGGACACATGGTGACAAACGAAGCGCGACACGTCCCACGATCCCGCCGCAGGCGGTGGCGCA
>NZ_JAGPXZ010001345.1:0-768 GCF_018070305.1 Micromonospora sp. M51
GAAGACCAGCACCCAACCGATCGGCACCAGGGCCAGGGCGACGATCACCCCGTCCAGCAGCGTACGGGCCCGACCGACCGCGGTCCGTGGTGCGGACGGCGAGCTGAGCAACGCGGCCGTGCCGGTGAGGATGCCGGCGGTGAAGACCACCCCGACCACCGGCGTGTGCGGCAGGTCGCCGCCGACGAGCCGCTGCACCGTCCAGATCGCCCGGCCGATCGCGGCGAGCGCCATGGTGACGGCGAGCAGGGTCCAGAAGCGACGCAGCGGCGTCGGATGCCGACGGGCCACCCCGACGCACGCGAGTGTCGCCCAGCCGGCGACCAGCATCGCGCCGACATCACTGACCAGTGCGGCGCCGGGCAACGCGGCGACCAGCCAGCCCGCCTCCAGCAGGATGACCGCAGCCGCGACGAACGCACCGGCGGGGTTGAGCGCCCCCGCAGCCTGCGTTCCGTCCTGTCGGGACACGGTCGCTCCGGCCCTTTCGTCGTGCGTGCACCCTCGGCAGGACCGGTCCACGGCAAACCCCGAAAGCCTAACCAGCGCTCAGAAACCCCGCCAGAGCCGAACGTGCACGCCGTCGCGGACGCCCGGACCTGCGGTCAGCGGCCGCCGGAGCGGTTCCAGGGTGAGCGGGGCAGCGTCGTGCCGGCCGACGGACGGCGTGCGCGGCGGCGTCTGCGCCGACCGGGAGTGCAGGGCGGGCGGGCAACGGTGTGCACCGCCACGTCGACCGGGGGCGTTGGTCGGCCGATCAGCCAGCAG
>NZ_JAGPXZ010001346.1:0-766 GCF_018070305.1 Micromonospora sp. M51
GAGAGCGGTCACCCGGCCGGTCGCCGGGGAGGAGAGCGTCGTAGCCGCGCCGGTCAGTCGGTGGAGCCGGCCGGTCGTCCCGGCCGTGCGGCCGGACCGGCCGGCGGGGCGGGCCGCAACCGGCGCGGGCCGTACTCGCGCAGCAGGGTCTGGATGATGCCGGCGGCGGGGATGGCCAGCAGCGCGCCGAGCAGACCGGCCAGTTCCGCCGCGAGCAGCACGCTGACCAGCACGGTCAACGGGTTCAGCCGGACCGCGCGGGACAGGATGAGCGGCTGGAGCAGGTGGTTCTCCACCTGTTGGTAGACCACGAAGAAGACCAGCACCACCACTCCGGCGGTGGGGGAGTGCAGGAAACCGGCACCGGCCGCGATCACCGCGCCGAGCGTCGCCCCGACCAGCGGTATCAGGTCGGCGACCGCCACCAGCAGGGCGATCACGGCTGCGAAGGGCACGCCGGTGAGAGCCAGCACCGCGTAGGTCAGCGCCCCGCAGATCACGCTGATCAGCAGGTTCCCGGTGAGGTAGCCGGTGACGGTGCGCGACACCTCCCGGCCCACCCGACGCAGCCGCTCGCCCTGACCGTCCCCGGCCGCCGCGAGCAGGCCGCCGGTGATCCGCGGCGCCTCCAACACCATGAGGTACGCGAGCACGACGACAGTGACCAGCCCGGCGATCGACTCGACGACGCCGCGCAGCACGCCGACCGCGGGTTGGCGCAGCTGCCCGCCGAAGCCGCGCAGCTGCTCGGAGTGTTCGCTGGCGT
>NZ_JAGPXZ010000137.1:0-10776 GCF_018070305.1 Micromonospora sp. M51
GAGTGGCCCGGTGTCGGCTGACCTGAACGCCCCTGCGCACCTCACCGACGCTCCCGAGGCACCGATCCGGGCCGGCGTTCCGACGCCCCGGGAGCCGGTCTCCCCCGAGGCGCTCGCCGCGCCGGCCGCCGTCGCGCACGCCTCCGACCGGGGCGCCCGGATCGCCGCCGTCGTCATCGCACTGGCCTGGCACGTCGCGATCGCGCTGCCGGCGGTGCTGGCCGCCCGCGCGGAGTTCGCCGCGCCAGCAGTGGTGCTCGGCGCCTGGATACTGGTCGCCGTGACCGGCGCGGTCGCCGGGGTACGGCTGCTGCTGGGCTCGCCGCTGCCGCCGTGGCCGCTGGCCGTGTTGCTGCTGGTCGTCGACGCGGCCGTCTTCGCCGCGGCCGGGGATCGGCAGTTGTTCACGGCCGCCAACTGGGTGTGGGGCACGCTCGGCTGGTTCTTCGTGCTGGCGGTGTGGGGCCAGCGCGTGGTGGGGCTGATCGCGCTGCTGAGCACGCACGCCCTGATCGCCCTGGTGGCCGTGCTGGGGCACGGCGCCGACCCGGCCGACGTGGCCCGCTACGTGATGTACGTCTACGGCACGTTCTCGCTGCCGGTGGCGGTCTTCGTGGGCAGCGCCGTCATCGTCGGCCTGGCTCGGGAGCGGGCCGGCGTCTCGGCCGCCGGTCACGCGATGGCCGCCGAGCGGGATGCCGCCGAGCGTGGCCGCCAGGAACGCCGCGACCGGCTCACCCTGGTCAGCTCGGCGGCCGGGCGGGTCCTCGGTGACCTCGCCGCCGGGCAGGCCGACCCGGGCGACCCGGAGGTGCAGCGCCGGTGCATGTTGGCCGCCGCACGGCTACGCCGGCTGATCGCCGAGTCCGACGATGTGCCCGACCCGTTGCTGCACGAGTTGCGCGCCGCCGCCGACCTGGCGGAACGCAGCGGCCTGCCGATCGACCTGGTCACCATCGGCACCCCGCCGCCGCTGCCGGTGGAGATCCGCCGCCGGCTGGCCGACCCGCTCACCGGCACCCTCGCCGACGCCCGGGGATGGGCGCGGCTGACAGTGGTCTCCGGCCCGGACGAGGTGGTGGTCAGCCTGGTCACGCCGGACCGGGAAGGCCCGGAGGCGACCGGCCCACCGCCCGGGGAGCGTGACGACGGGCCGGTGAAGTACCTCTACGAACGGGACGGGATCATCAGATGGGCGGAGACCCGATGGCGGCGGTGAGGGGCGATCAGCCGGTCGGGGTGGCGATCGTCGACGACCACCCGGTGGTGGTCGAGGGAGTCCGCGCCTGGCTCGCCACCGAGCCGCGCCTCACGGTGCTCGCCACCGGCGACGACCCGGACGAGGTGCTGCGGGCCGCCCCGGACGCCGCCGTCGTCCTGCTCGACCTGCGGTTGCACGGGCGGATGGCGTTGGACAAGTTGGCCGAGCTGAGCGCCGCCGGGCGGCGGGTGGTGGTCTATTCGGAGCACACCGACCCGCAGACGATGCTGGCCGCGCTGGACGCCGGGGCGGTGGCGTTCCTGGCCAAGCACGAGGGCCGGGAACACTGCGTGGAGACGGTGCTGGCCGCCGCGAGCGACCGCCCGTACGTGCCTCCGGCGCTGGCCGGTGCGATGGTCGGCGACCCGCGACCGGACCGGCCGATGCTGTCCGACAAGGAGCGTGAGGCGCTGCTGCTCTGGTTCCAGTCGATGTCGAAGGCGTCGGTGGCTCGGCGGATGCAGATCAGCGAGCACACAGTGAAGCAGTACGTCGACCGTGCGCGGATCAAGTACACCCGGGCGGGGCGGCCAGCCGCCACAAAGGCGGCACTACTCGCCCGTGCGATCGAGGACGGTCTCGTCCGCCCGGAGGAGATCGGCATCTACCGGTCACAGGCGACGCACGACCGGCCGACCCCCTAACAGGCGTCATGACAGGGGCGCTGTTGTCCGCGAGGCTTCTCTTCACAGCCAGCTGACCGGAAGGTCGTGACGATGCACTCCGATGCGTCCCCGTTCTTCATCGGTCCCCACCGGTTCGACGCCCCGGACGACGACGTGGGCCCGACCCTGGACCGCCGCTATCACCTGCGACCGAGGCCCGGTGAACGATTGCTCGGGCGACATCGGCTGCTGGTCGCGGGCTACCTGCTCGGGCCGAGCGAGATGCGACGCCGCTGGGAGCTTCCCGAGCCGGTCGAGGTGACCGTCACCGACCAGCGGATCTGCTGGGTGGGCAGCGGCTCGCAGCTGTCGCTCGTCGCCGACGGCACGCACCGCGCCCGGCCGCCCGCTCGGCTCAACGGCCTGATGAGCGGGCAGATCCGTTGGCAGTGGCCGTCCCGGTTGGAGTTGTCGGCGACCACCCCTGACGCACCGCTGCAACTGCTGATCGTCTGCGACGCGCTGCGCACCATCCAGCAACCGGCGTTGGCGCTCAGCGGAGCCGCCGCCGAGGTCGTGGCGCTGGCCCGGCAGGTCCGCCGGGCGGTGGCCCTGTTCCGGCTCAACCGTCCGCAGCTGGTCGACCTCTCGGCCCAGGAACGCGACGTGCTGCTCCTGCGGGCCGGCCCCGGTCTGCTCGCCGGCGACACCCGGATCACGCTGCCCGGCTCGTTGCCGGTGGAGTTCCACTCCCGGGACGACTACTACCGGTCAAGACCGGAGCCGACCTCGTGGGGCGGGCTCGCAGGCGGCGCAGCATCCGGGCATCGGTGAAGCCGACGGCCCGCGCGGCGGCTTCCACGGTGCTGCCGTGCCCGATCAGGTGCTCGGCCCGTTCCACCCGGAGCAGCTGCTGATAGCCCAGCGGGGTGAGGCCGGTGCTCGCCCGGAACAGCCGGGTCAGTGTTCGTTCGGCAACGCCGCCGGCGGCGGCAAGCTCGGCCAGCGGCAGGGGCTCGGCGTACCGACTGTCGATCAGATCCTGCACCCGGTGCACCGAGTCGGACAGGTGGGAACGGTGCCGCATCAGGGCGCTGGCCTGCGGCTCGTGCCCGTTGCGGCGGGCGTAGACGACCAGCGTGCGGGCGATCTTCGCGGCGGTCGCCGGGCCGTGCCGGGTCGCCACCAGGTGCAGCGCCACGTCGATGCCACTGGCAATGCCCGCCGAGGTGACCACCCGGTCGTCCACCACGTACAGCACGTCACGGACGACCTGGGCCGCCGGGTGCCGGCGCGCCAGGTCGTCCTGCACCTCGTGGTGGGTGGTGCAGCGGCGGCCGTCGAGCAGCCCGGCCCGGCCGAGCGCGTACGCCCCGGCGCAGACGCTGGCCACCGTGCCGCCGGCCGCGTGGTGCGCGGCGAGCCGCCGCAGGTCGCCGGGAGACACCGGCCCCTGCGGCCCGTGCGCCGCCGGCCGCCAGCCCGGCACTATCACCAGGTCGTCCGGGGCCAGTTCGGGCCACCGGGTGTCGGCGACCAGCGGTACGCCCTGCACAGTCGGCACCTGTTCGCGTTCCGCGACGTAGTGCAGCTGGTAGTCGTACCCCAGGTCGGCGGCGCTGGAGAAGACCTGGGCCGGCCCGGCGAGGTCCAGCAGGTGCAGCTGTGGGACCAGCAGGAAGACGACCCGGGTCACCACGTCAGCCCCCGCTGCCGACGACTGTCGCGCCGACCAGTTCGTCAACGCTTCGGATGGTCGCGAAGCGGCCGGCGAGCGCGTACTCGGTGCGGGTCACGATCTCCTCGTTGGTCAGGGTGCGCGGGTCGGCGAGGATCTCCGCGACGGTGGCGGTGTCCGGCAGGGCCCGGTACGGGATGGGGAAGGTCAGCGTGGCGTCGGTGACGAAGGTCATCCGGTAGCCGAGGTCGGCGCCGACCCGGGTGGTGGTCTCCACGCACTGCTCGGTGCGGATGCCGCAGACGGTGATGTCGGTGATGCCCGCCTGGGTGAGCAGCTGCTGGAGGTTCGTGGTGGTGAACGCGTTGTGCGCCGTCTTGACCAGTGTCGGCTCACCCTCGGCGGGGACCAGCCCGTCGATCAGCCGCACGTACCCGAGGGCGGGGTCGAACAACCCGCCCGTGCCGGGTTCCGAGTGCAGGACCCAGACCACCAGGTCGCCGCGCTGCCGGGCGGCAGCCACCAGCCGGTCGACCTGGCGGATCATGTCGGGGTTGGAGCCGTACGCCCAGATCGGGCGCTGACGGAAGGACTCCTGTACGTCGATCACGACGAGTGCTGCTCTGTTCATGACCTCGATACTGGTCCGACGACGTTCACACCGGCAGACACCATCCTGCCCGGGTGCGGAACGATCCGGCCAACCTGGCGTCAGACGCTGGGGGTGCGCTCTTCGGCGGCGGCGTCCAGCGCGGCGGCCGCCTCCGGCGTGGGCGCGCTGCCGCCCAGGTGCGCGGGCTGCCACCAGGTGTCATCCGGGCCGGCCGGAGTGTCCGGGTAGTCCCGCTGCGCCCGGTCGACGAGGGCGCTGAGCCGGGTGGTCAGCTCGGCGGCCAGCACGTTCGGGTCGGGGAAGTCCGCCGGGTTGATGGGCTCGCCGATCAGGATGGTGATCGGCGTGTGCCGGCGGGTCAGGGTGCGCGGGCGGCCCTTGGTCCAGAGGCGCTGGGTGCCCCACAACGCGACGGGCAGCACCGGCACCTTCGCCGAGCGGGCCATCCGGACCGTGCCGCTCTTGAGTTCCTTGACGGTGAACGACCGGCTGATCGTCGCCTCGGGGAAGACACCGACGACCTCGCCCTGCTTGAGCGCGCTCACGGCGGCGCGGAACGAGGCCGCGCCGGCCTGCCGGTCCACGGGGATGTGCCGCATGCCGCGCATGAGCGGGCCGGAGATCCGGTGGGTGAAGACCGACTCCTTGGCCATGAACCGAACCAGCCGACCCGACGCGTTAGCGCCCAGACCGGCGAAGATGAAGTCGAGGTAGCTCACGTGGTTGCTGGCCAGCACCGCCCCACCAGTGCGGGGTACGTGGTGGGCTCCCTCGATGGTGATCTTCAGGTCGAGGACCCGGAACAGCGTCTTGGCGGCGGCGATAACGGGCGGGTACACGAGCTCCGGCATTCGCAGAATCTACCCTGACCGGCTGGAGATCGGCTGGGTGGCGAACCGGCGGCGGCACGGGTGGTGCGCGCCACCGCCGGTTCGGCTGTCGAGCCGGTCAGTCGGTGAGGGCGTTCAGGTCCAGTCGACCCCGGGCGAACGCGTCCACCCGACCCCACCGACCCGGGATGTCCAACACCTCGATGCGGCCCATTCCGACCGGCAGCCGGGGCGCGACCGCCAGGTGACCCTCGTGCGGCTCCAGACCGAGCATGGTGCGCAGCAACAACAGCGGTGCGCCCGTCGACCACGCCTGCGGGCTGCACGCCGTCGGGTACTCCACCGGGAACTTGGTCAGCTCCCGCGGGTAGCCGCCGAACGCCTCCGGCAACCGGCCGTCGAAGTACGTTGCCGCGTCCAGGATGCCGTTGGCGATGGTCGCGGCCTCCTCGGCGAAGCCGTAGCGGCGCAGACCCCAGGCGATGAACGAGTTGTCGAACGGCCAGATCGTGCCGTTGTGGTAGCCGATGGGGTTGTACCGCGCCTCCCCTTCGGCGAGCGTCCGCACCCCCCAGCCGGAGAACAGCCGCGGCCCGACCAGGTGCGCGGCGAGCTTCTCCGCCCGCTCGGGCTCGACGATCCCACTCCACAGCAGGTGGCCGATGTTGGAGCTGAGGATGTCGCACTGGCGGCCGTCCGGGTCCAGGGCCAGGGCGAAGTACTCGCCGTCGTCGACCCACCAGTCCCGGTTGAACCGCTCCTTGAGCTGCGCCGCCTCCCGCTCCAGCTGGTCGGCGAACTCCGGGTCACCCCAGAATTCGCGAGCCAACCGGGCCGCCCGGACCTTCGCGTCGTACGCGTACCCCTGCACCTCGCAGGTTGCCCGTGGGAACGGCGGCAACGTGCCGTCGGAGTAGGAGATCGAGTCCCAGGAGTCCTTCCAGCACTGGTTCTCCAGGCCGGTGTCGGTGTTGCGGCGCTCGTACCAGATGTAGCCGTTGCCGACGAGGTCGGCGTAGTTGTCGATCCACCTCAGCGCCGCCCGGGACTCCTGCTCCAGCTCCCTGACCAGCTCGACGTCCCCGCTCCACCGCTCGTACTCGTCGAGCAGCACGATGAACAGCGGCGTCGCGTCCACCGAGCCGTAGTACGGCGAGTGGGGCTGCTCCTCGAAGGCGGCGGTTTCGCCGTAGCGCATCTCGTGCAGGATGCGCCCCGGGTCCTCGTCCCGGAAGTCGTCGAACCGGCTGCCCTGCAGGGACGCCAGGATGCGTAGCGTCGTCTTCGACAGCTGCGGGGTGAACGGCAGCGTCTGCAGGCAGGTGAGGATGCTGTCCCGGCCGAACATGGTCATGAACCAGGGCAGACCGGCGGCCGGCAGGGTGGCGCCGCCCAGTGACAACGGCGGGAAACGCAGCGCGGCCAGGTCGATCAGGCTGCGCCGGTACGTGCTGGCCACCCGGCCGTGCTCACTGTTGACCTTGGGCGCGTCGGCGATCCACTGCTCCAGGTCGTGCTGGAGGGCGAGCCGCTCGGTGCCATGCTTGCGCAGCCCCAGACGAAGGTCCCGGCCGGTGGGCCCGACCGCGTTGGTCTCGACGTCGATCGAGGCTTCCCACTGCTCGTTCGGCTCCAGGTGCACGGTGTACGCGAAACCCTTGCTGTCGTACCGGGCCGACATCGACGACGAGATCACCGTCTCCCGCCGGAAGTTCCCCCGCCGGTAGCCCAGCCGCAGCCGATCCGGCTCCACCTCGGTGTAGATCTCGCCCTTCTTGTTCAGGATCTCGTCCTTGACCTGGAACAGGTCGGCGAAGTCCGACGCCGCATCCATCCGGACTTCCAGGTCGACCGGCTTCTCGTCGTGGTTGAGAATGGTCAGTTGCTCCCGGAAGCTGCCGCCCACCGCCCGCTCCCGGATGATCGACAACTTCGCGTCCACGTAGTGCGTGGCCATCCCGGGGACCAGGAAGAAGCGCGACTCGAAATACTGCAGGTCGTCGAAGGAGAGCGAGTTGAGTCGCTCACCGTTGACGGTCAGCACCCAGGTCGACAGGAACCGGGTGTCGATGGAGAACAGCCCGGTGGGCTCGCTCGGCGTCGCCTCGATGTCACCGGTGTCCTCGCAGACGACGAACGTGTTGCCGTCCAGGATCCGGATCGTGTTGCTCTGCCCCATCAGTGCACCTCCCCGGCGAAACGTCGACGTGGCCCACGCGCGTCCGGTGACCCCGGGAAGATCCGCTCCACCTGTACGACCAGCCGAAGGTCGCCCGACGCCGTCATGTCGCCGCGCAGCAGCGCGGCCAGGCCGTGCTCGCGCCCCGAGGCGATGTCGTCGAAGAGGATCGGGCTAGCGCCGATCACCGTGTCGGCCTCCTGGTCCTCCTGGCTGACGTTCAGCCGGCCGTGATCGATCCTCAGCAGCCAGTGCCGGGTCTGCGCCCCCTCGTGCAGGTCGATCCGCAGCGTCCCGGAGGTCTTGGCCAGCAGGGGTTCGTACCCCCGCCGGTCCAGGTCCTCGAAGAACCTCGTGGTCGCGTCCACCATCGGGTCCACTCCTCCCAGTTGCCGGGCCGGGGATCCCACCCACCGCGCTCGCGTCGCGCGGACGGCCGGCGTTGCACGTCCCCGCACGGGTCCCCGCCCTCCCCCACGCCCAACCTCACCCAATTCAGGTGACCCCCACCCCTTGCTCCGGTGATCAAGAGGTTTGCGTCACCACCGTGGGCGTGTCGTGACGCAAACTTCTTGATCACGCGGGGAGGGGTGGGGGACAGAGCGCGCGCCGGCTCTCCCCTTGGGGGGAGGGCCGGCGCGCGGCTGCCGCGGCGGACGGTCAGTTGTTCGGGTCGTCGGCGCTGATGTCGGCCAGGACCGACTGCGGTTCACGCTCGACCGCGAGGTCACCCATCGAGACCAGGCCAACCAGGCGTCCGTCGTCAATCACCGGCAACCGGCGTACGGCGTACGTCCGCATCAGGTCAGCGGCGGCCACGGCATCGTCGTACTGACTCACCGTGATCACGTCGCGAGTGGTGATCTGATTCAACCGGGTCGAGCCCGGATCCATGTTCTCCGCGACACCTCGGACCGTGATGTCCCGGTCCGTGACGATGCCGACCACACTGTCGCCGTCGGTCACCACCACGTCTCCGATCGCGCTGTCACGCATCTCCTGCGCGGCCGCGATGAGCGTGTCGTTGCCGTCCATCGTCACCAACCGGGTCGTCATGAACTCTCCGACCGTTGTCATGGTGCTCCCCTCTCGGTGTCGGCACGGCCCGTCTACCCGCCGTCCGGCACCGGGTAACGCCCGGCCGCCGGTGGCTACCGGCGCTTCCGCACACGCCGCACCTCGGACCCGCCACCCGCCGACCCGCCCGGGGGCAGCGCACCCCGGGGTGGCCGCCTACGGTGGGCTGATGGCGGCGGACGAGTCGGAGCTGCGGGAGCTGGTAGCCGGCAACCGGTGGTTGACCCGGGCGCTGACAGTGGTGCGCGACTCGGGGCTGCCGGACGCCTGGATCGGCGCGGGCGTCCTGCGCGACCTGGTCTGGGGCGAGCGGTACGGACACGGGTTCGACCCGGCGACGGTCCGGGACGTGGACGTGGTCTTCTTCGACCCGACCCGGCTGACCCGCGAGGACGACGACCGGGCCACCGCCCGGCTGACGGCGGCGTGGCCGCAACCGCCGTGGGAGGCGCGCAACCAGGCGGCGGTGCACACCTGGTACGCGGCGAAGTTCGGCGGCGAACCGATCACCCCGTACCGCGATGTCACCGAGGCGGTCGCCACCTGGCCGGAGTACGCGACAGCGGTGGCCGTCCGCCTGGACTCGGCCGACCGGCTGAAGGTCTGTGCGCCGTACGGCCTCGCGGACCTCTTGCGTGGGGTGTGGCGACACAACCCGGCCCGGGTGGGTGTGGCATTGTCCCGGCGACGGCTGGCCCGGCACCGACCGGCGCAGCGTTGGCCCGGCGTGACCGTGATCGAACCGGGCTGACCGGTCGGGGTCAGCCCCTCGGCGGCATCCCGTAGAGCCGCTCCACGTGCAGCCGCAGCACGATCCGCCCCTCGTCGACCATGGCCTGGCGGTATTCGTCCCAATCGGGGTGTTCGCCGCTCAGCGCCCGGTAGAGCACCACCAACTCCTCGACCGTGTCGTCGCCAAGCTCGGCGGACGGCGGGGTCAGCTCGGCGCGACCCTCGACCACCGCGTACGCCCAGCCGTCCTGACTGCTGACGTGGAGGCTGGCCCGGGGGTCGCGGCGCAGGTTGGCGGTCTTCGCCCGAGAGTCGGTGACCGAGACCCGGATCAGGCCGGCGTCCCGGTCGAAGGAGTAGAGCACCGTGGACAGCTGCGGGCGACCGTCCCGCTTGATGGTGGCGAGCACGCCCATCGAGTGGCCGGCCACCAGGTCGGTCAACGCCTGCTGGGTGCGGTCGTCGGGCATGGTGTCCTCCAGGTTGGACGATCGTCTCCGACCCATCCAAGCACGACCCGCCGGCCCTCGCGGGCGACCACCCGGTGCTGGCCCTCGTCCAGAGCGACCGAGGTCGAGCGCACGCACCGACAGTGCGACCACCCGGAACGGCAGCGAGCCCTCGCCGACGGGCGGCGAGGGCTCGGTGCTTGTTGGATGTCGAGGGCCTGTGGTGTGGCGACCGGTGCCGGTCAGCGGCGCTCGGCGGCGACCAGCTCGGCGAGCTGCACCGCGTTGAGCGCGGCGCCCTTGCGCAGGTTGTCGTTGGAGCAGAACAGGGCCAGCCCGTGCTCCACCGTCTCGTCGGCGCGGATCCGGCCCACGTAGGTCGGGTCCTGGCCGGCGGCCTGCAACGGCGTCGGGACGTCGGTCAACGCCACCCCCGGCGCGTCGGCCAGCAGCTCGTGGGCGCGCTGCGGGGTGAGCGGCCGGGCGAACCGGGCGTTGATCTGGAGCGAGTGCCCGGTGAAGACGGGGACCCGGACGCAGGTGCCGGAGACCCTCAGGTCGGGGATCTCCAGGATCTTGCGGCTCTCGTTGCGGAGCTTCTGCTCCTCGTCGGTCTCGAACGAGCCGTCGTCGACGATCGAGCCGGCGAGCGGGAGCACGTTGAAGGCGATCGGCTGGGCGAACGAACGCGGCGCGGGGAACTCCACGGCCGACCCGTCGAAGGCCAGCCCGGTGGCGTGCTCGGCCACCTTGCGGACCTGCTCGTCCAGCTCGGCGACGCCGGCCAGCCCGGCACCGGAGACCGCCTGGTACGTCGACACGACCAGGCCGACCAGGCCGGCTTCGGCGTGCAGCGGGCGCAGCACCGGCATCGCGGCCATCGTGGTGCAGTTGGGGTTGGCGATGATGCCCTTCGGCCGGTCCAGGGCGGCGTGCGGGTTGACCTCGGCGACCACCAGCGGCACCTGCGGGTCCATCCGGAACGCCGAGGAGTTGTCGATCACGACGGCGCCGGCCTCGGCGACCCGGGGGGCCAACTCCCGGGCGGTGCCCTTACCGGCCGAGAAGAGCACGATGTCCAGCCCGGAGTAGTCGGCGCTGGCCGCGTCCTCGACGATCACCTCGCGGTCGCGCCACGGCAGCGTACGCCCGGCTGACCGCGCCGAGGCGAACAACCGCACCTGCTCCGCCGGGAACTCCCGCTCCGCCAGCACCTGCCGCATCACGCCACCGACCTGGCCGGTGGCTCCCACAATGCCGATCCTCATGCCCGCGAGGCTACCGACCCGACCCCCGGAACCGGGACCCCTTTCCCACCCCCCGGGTCCCGCATCACACCCACCCACCCACTC
>NZ_JAGPXZ010001347.1:0-766 GCF_018070305.1 Micromonospora sp. M51
CTGCGCGGGTTGGTCGGTTCCGGCTCGTCCCAGGTGGGGCTGAGCGCCGCGCTACGGGCCCGGGATGCGGCCCGCCCCAACGACGACGACCTGGCCGAGGCGGAGGCCCGCGTGGTGGTGGTCCGCCGCAACTGGGTGCCCCGCGAGGAGCTGCCCCGCTCGCCGCGCTGAGCGCCGCCCGTCAGGGCAGGTCGGGCAGCTTGCGGGTCTGCTCGTACTCGGCCACCTGGGCGATCCGGCGAGCGTGCCGCTCGTTGCCGGAGAACGGCGTGTTCAGGAACGCCTCGACGATGGCGGTCGCCTCGTCCAGCGTGTGCTGGCGGGCACCGACGGCGACCACGTTCGCGTCGTTGTGCTGGCGGGCCAGCTGAGCGGTCTCGACGCTCCAGGCCAGCGCGGCGCGGACGCCGGCGATCTTGTTCGCGGCGATCTGCTCACCGTTGCCGGAGCCACCGATGACCACTCCGAGGCCCGTCTCGTCGGCCACCACCTGGTCGCCGGTGTGCAGGCAGAACGTGGGGTAGTCGTCGTCCGGGTCGTAGGCGTGCGGGCCGACGTCGACCACGTCGTACCCCTGCATGGCCAGGTGGTTGGCCAGGTGCACCTTCAACTCGAAACCGGCGTGATCGGATCCCAGGTAGACGCGCATACCGGGAAGTCTGTCAGGCCGCGCCCGGGGACGTCACAGGGGCGTCCCCGGGCGCGGGTTCGTCACACGGTCGTGCGGACGGCGCTCATCGCGGCAGCTCGGCGACGACCAGACCGC
>NZ_JAGPXZ010001348.1:0-764 GCF_018070305.1 Micromonospora sp. M51
TTTTCGCGGACGGCGGGCAGCGACGGTACGCCGGGCACGATCCGCCCGGATCCGGGTAACCGGCACCTCTGACCATCCACACGCCGTCTCAACACCGAAGAGAGAGCCATGTCCCAAATCACCGCCGCGGACGTCAAGAAGCTCCGCGACCTCACCGGCGCCGGCATGATGGACAGCAAGAAGGCGCTGACCGAGGCCGAGGGCGACTTCGACAAGGCCGTCGAGATCCTGCGCGTCAAGGGCGCCAAGGACGTCGGCAAGCGGGCCGGCCGTACGGCCGCGAACGGCCTGGTCGCCCACTCCGGCAAGTCGCTGCTCGAGCTCAACTGCGAGACCGACTTCGTCGCCAAGACCGACTCGTTCATCGCGCTGGCCCAGCAGCTGGTCGAGCACGGTGACCGCTCCGGCGTGAACTCCGCCGAGGAGCTGCTCGCCACCGAGCTCGACGGCAAGGTCGTCGCGGACCTGATCCAGGAGCAGTCCGCCAAGATCGGCGAGAAGCTGGTGCTCAACCGGTTCGCCCGGGTCGAGGGCACCATCGCCATCTACCTGCACCGCAAGGCCCAGGACCTGCCGCCGGCCGTCGGCGTGCTGGTGTCGTACACCGGCAAGAGCGACGAGGCCGGCGACGCCGACGCCCGTGGTGTGGCCATGCAGATCGCCGCGATGCGGCCGAAGTACCTCACCCGGGACGAGGTTCCGGCGGAGGTCGTCGAGTCCGAGCGGCGCATCGCCGAGCAGACCGCCCGCGAGGAGAACAAGCC
>NZ_JAGPXZ010001349.1:0-760 GCF_018070305.1 Micromonospora sp. M51
ACCGAGGGCGGCAGGCGGCGGCTCATTCCGGGTGCACCGAGGGCGGCAGGGTCGGCACCGCGTGCAGCAGGTCACGGGGGTCGTAGCGGCGCTTGGCGTGGCGCAGCCGCGCCCAGTTCGCGCCGTAGGCGAGCCGGACCCGGTCGGTCTCCTGCGGGGCGAGCAGGTTGGGGTAACCACCGGGCAGGGCCTGCGGGGCGAGCGCCGCCGAGGTCCGCTCGGCCCACTCCTGGTGCGGGCCGGCCGACTCGCCGGGCGCCCACACCGCGATGATCTCGGTCATCAGGTGGTCGGCACGCAGTCCGAACGCTGTGTCGGCGGGTCGGACCCGGGTGGCCGCGCCGTGGAAGTGGTGCACTGCCAGCGCGGAGAACGGCGAGGTGACCTGCCGGGCCGCGTCGACGAGCGTGTCCACGGTGCTGTCGGTGAGCGCGGGCAGCCATCGGGTCCGCAGCAGGTAGTGGTTGCCGTCGACCATTCCGCCGTCGAACATCCGCAGCGCGTCCGCGTACGGCATCGGGCCGATCTGGTCGACCAGCGGGGTGCCCAGCGCGCGCAGCCGGTCCATCCACGGCAGCCCGGCGTCCAGGTCCGGGCCGCTGTAGAACGGGCAGACGAAGATCACCGGCTCGCCGGCCGGGCCGGGCAGGAAGCCGGCCATCACTGTCAGTTCGTCCGGCGCCTCGGCGACCAGCGCGCCATAGCCGCGCAGGACGGCCGGGGCCTCGGACAGCGCGAACATGATCATGCCGGCCAGCAC
>NZ_JAGPXZ010001350.1:0-758 GCF_018070305.1 Micromonospora sp. M51
AGAGACAGGGGCGCGGCGGCCCGTCGTCGGGCGCTCGGCGAGGTGGCCAGCGGCGCGGCCGGCATCGTGCTCGGCACCCACGCCCTGCTCTACGAGGGGGTCGACTTCGCCGACCTGGGCCTGGTGGTCGTCGACGAGCAGCACCGCTTCGGCGTGGAGCAGCGCGACGCGCTGCGGGCCAAGGCCGACCAGCCGCCGCACGTGCTGGTGATGACGGCGACCCCGATCCCGCGCACCGTGGCGATGACGGTCTACGGCGACCTGGAGGTCTCCACGCTCTCTCAGCTGCCCCGGGGGCGGTCGCCAATCGCCTCGCATGTGGTGCCGGCCGCCGAGAAACCGGCCTATCTGGACCGGGCCTGGCGGCGGCTGCGCGAGGAGGTGACCGCCGGGCACCAGGCGTACGTGGTGTGTCCGCGCATCGGGGACGGCCCTGGCGCCGAGGAGGAACCGCCACCCGAGGACGACAACGGCCGGCGGGCGCCGCTGGCGGTGACCGAGGTGGCCCCGCTGCTGGCCGAGGGTCCACTGCACGGCCTGCGGATCGGGGTGCTGCACGGCCGGCTGCCGGCCGACGAGAAGGACGCGGTGTTGCGGTCCTTCGCGGCCGGCGACCTGGACGGGCTGGTGGCGACCACAGTGCTCGAGGGCGGCGTGGACGTGCCGAACGCGACGGTGCTGATCGTGCTGGACGCCGCCGGGTTCGGTGTCTCGCAGTTGCACACGTTGCGGGGCCGGGGCGGCCGGGGTTCGGCCGC
>NZ_JAGPXZ010001351.1:0-755 GCF_018070305.1 Micromonospora sp. M51
GCGCCGGGCTCCGGCCGGACCTGGTCCGCACCCTCACATTGATCTCCCCGGCGCTGCCGTTCCTGGACTTCCGGCGCTCGTTGCAGGGGCGGATGCTGCCGGTGCTCGCCATTCCGCGTGGTGAGCGGCTGGTCGCCCGGCACCTCACCCAGCTCGCGCCGGAGGTGATGGCCCAGCAGGTGCTGGAGGCGTGCGTCGCCGACCTCAGCCGGATCTGCGATCAGCGTCGGGCCGAGGCGCTGGAGGAGATCCGGGTGCGGTACGAGGCCGAGCACTACGCCGCCGCGTACGTCCGGACGTTCCGTGGGCTGGTCGCCAGCTTCCTGCGCGCGTACCTGCCGGGGCCGGGGTCGCTGTGGCGCCTGGCCGCGGCGGTACGCGCACCGACCCTGGTGGTGGGCGGCCGGCAGGACCGCCTTGTCGACGTGCGGGTGGCGCCGCAGACCGCCCGTGTCATTCCGGACAGCCGATTGATGATGCTCCACGGTGTCGGCCATGTGGCGCAGTTGGAGGTTCCCCGGCTGGTTGCCCGCGCGGTGGTCGGCCTGCTCGCCGAAACGGAGGACGCGGTGGGGCGCTCTGATCTGGCAGGCTGACCCGGATGCCCAGCTCAGCCCGCCACCCTGTGCGCCGTCGACGGCGTTTCGCGTTGCTCGCCCAACTGGTGGCGGTGGCGGTGGCCGTCGGTGCGGCGGTGACGGTGGTCGCCGAAAGGCGGGGCGGGCAACCCGGTGGTGAACGGCTGGCCGCGGAGG
>NZ_JAGPXZ010001352.1:0-755 GCF_018070305.1 Micromonospora sp. M51
ACCTTGCGGCGGGCCAGTGCGCCGGGCAGCGGCTGCGTGTCCGCGTCCAGCACCAGCCCGCGTACCGAGGAGGTGCCCAGGTCGAGCGCGAGAATGTTCATCGCCGGTCAAGTTACCCCGTGCCAGCGGGGCGACGGGCGCGTAGGGTGGATCACATGCTCGCGCACCTGACCAGTTGGTGGCCCGCCGACCCGGCGGCCATCCCCCGCGCGTAGCTCCATCCACGCGGCCGCCATCGAGGCGGTCGCCGGATCTCCCGGTTCCAGGGCCGCCCGAGGGCGGCACCCGGCCCGACGGAGATTCCGATGACCCAGCTGACCGACCTGCTCGCCGCCGTCACGCACGGCGTCGACCCCGGCCCCTTCGCGCTGCTGCGCCGCGACGGCGCTGACGAACTGGACCTGTTCACCGGCCCGGTCGACACCGCCGAGGGGCTCACCGACATTCCGCTGCCGCCGGGCCCACCCGGGGCCCGGACGCTGGCCCTCGTGCCGTACCGGCAGATCACCGAACGTGGTTTCGCCTGCGTCGACGACGGTGCCCCGCTGGAGTTCCTCCAGGTCAGCGCCCACCAGCGGATCGCACTGGCCGACGCCCTCGCCGCGCTGCCCGACGAGCCGGTCCACACCACCGACGCCGGCTTCGACGTCAGCGACGAGGAGTACGCGCGGACCGTGCAGCGCGTGCTGTCCGAGGAGATCGGTCGGGGCGAGGGCGCGAACTTCGTGATCCACCGCGCCCTGCACGCCACCGTG
>NZ_JAGPXZ010001353.1:0-754 GCF_018070305.1 Micromonospora sp. M51
CTGGTGCTCACCGACGTGGACCGGGGCCGCGACGGCGGCCAGCGCGGCCTCGGCGACGGCGACCGGGTCGTCGGCGTCGTCGCCGCCCGCGACGAGGATCACGAACTCGTCGCCCCCCATCCGGGCAACCAGGTGACCGTGGTCGGCCACGCACGCGGCCAGCCTGCGACCGATCATCACCAGCAGCCGGTCACCGAGGTCGTGGCCGAGGCTGTCGTTGATCGCCTTGAAGCCGTCCAGGTCGAGGAAGCACACCCCGACCCGCTGCCCGACACCCGCGGTGTCCAGCACCCGTCCCAACGTCTCGAAGAACAACGTCCGGTTGGGCAGCCCGGTCAGCGGGTCGTGCAGCGCCTGGAAACGCAGGCGCTGCTGGAGTTGGTACCGCTCGGTGATGTCCTCCATCATCGCGACGGTGAATCGTGGCCGTCCCTCGTGTCGGATCAGTGAGACGGCCAGATCCGTCCAGACCACGCTGCCGTCCTTGCGGTAGTAGCGCTTCTCCACCCGGACCGCGTCGTGCTTGCCCTCGATCAGTTCCTGGTAGAGCTCCCACATCCCGGCGGCGTCGTCGGCGTGGAACAGCCCCGCCACGTTGATCTCGCGCAACTCCTCGATCGAGTAGCCGAGCATGTCGGCGAACGCCTGGTTGACGTCGATGATCCGGCCGTCCACGCGGGCGATGCAGATCCCGATCGCAGCTCCGGTGAACACCGCCCGGAACCTCGCCACACGGCCGCGCCGCGCCTGCTCC
>NZ_JAGPXZ010001354.1:0-753 GCF_018070305.1 Micromonospora sp. M51
CGCCCCCCCCGCCCCCCCCCCCCACCGCACCCCCGCCACCCCCCGCCGCGACCAACCCGACCGCCCCCCCGCGCAACCCCGCCCGCCGGTCGCGAAGGAACTCGAAGAAGATCGGCAGCACCGAGATCAGGATGATCAGGGCGACCACCGGCAGGATGTAGTGGTCGATCTTGTCGCCGATGGCCTGGTAGATCTGCTCGGCCAGCAGGTAGCCGATCAGCAGGATGCCGTCCACCCAGAGCACCGCGCCGACGATGTTCCACAGCAGGAACTTCTTGGCCGGCATGCCGAGCGCGCCCGCGACCGGGTTGAGGAACGTCCGGACGATCGGAATGAAGCGCGCCAGCACCACCGCCTTAGCCGGGCCGAACTTCTGGAAGTAGTACTCGGCCTTCTCCACGTACTCCTTCTTGAAGAGCCGCGAGTTCGGTCGTTCGAACATCGGCCGGCCGTACCGCGCGCCGAGCCAGTGCCCCAGCTGGGCGCCGACGATCGCGCAGATCGGGCCACCGATCAGCAGGCCGGCAAGGGAGAGGCGGGTGCCGTCGCCGAAGATCGCGTCCGCGACCGGTGACGAGGCGACCCCGGCGAGGAACAGCAGCGAGTCACCCGGGAAGAAGAAGCCCACCAGCAGGCCGGTCTCGGCGAAGAGGATCACCCACACGCCGATCAGCCCGAAGGTCTGCAACAGATCCTTGGGATCGAGCGGGTTCAGGGCGACGCTCTCCACGAGAGCGCGGGTCTTCTCAGCTG
>NZ_JAGPXZ010000138.1:0-10748 GCF_018070305.1 Micromonospora sp. M51
GCCCGGTGCCTGTTCGCGGACGGCACCCTGCTGACCCCGCCGTCGCTGTACGTGCGGCGGGTGGTGGGTCGGCTGCCGGCCGCCGCCGGCCCGGCCGACCTGCTGGTGGAGGCGAGCGACGGCGAGCCGAGCGAACGGCACCTGTTCCGGGTCCGCACCACCATCGGCGGTGGGGTGGACGCGCGCCGGCTCACCACCGACTCCGGCTGGTACACCGCAGCGGTGGGTGGGGACGTGCTGGCCGTCGGCGTCGCGTCACTGGACCACGCCGGGGTGCGCTGGACGGTCCGCCGCGGCAACGAGGAGATCGCCGAACTGCAGTCGTTCGCCGCCACCCCGCCGTACTCCCCACTGCCGCTGCTGGAACGGGTGACTGATCGACGGCTGCCGGCGGCGGTGCTCTACCCGGACAACCACGTGACGGGCCGACGGCTGCCGGTGCTGCTGGACATCTACGGCGGCCCGGGGCACCAGGAGGTCGTGGCGGCGCGGGCCGCGTGGTTGGAACGGCAGTGGTGGGCCGACGCCGGGTTCGCGGTGGTCACCATCGACAACCGGGGTACGCCGGGCGTCGCCCCGTCGTTCGAGAAGGCGATCCACCGGCGGGTCGCCGACGTGATCCTGACCGACCAGATCGACGCGCTGACCGCACTCGCCGGCAAGCACCCGGATCTGGACCTGGGTCGGGTGGGGGTGCGCGGTTGGTCGTTCGGCGGGTGGCTGGCCGGGTTGGCGGTGCTGCGCCACCCGGAGCTGTTCCGGTGCGGGATCGCGGGTGCGCCGGTGACCGACTGGGCGCTGTACGACACCGCGTACACCGAGCGTTATCTGGGGTTGCCGGAAGACGGCATGGACATCTACGCGCACCACTCGCTGGTCGAGTTGGCCGGCGAGCCGGTCACCGGCCCGGACCAGGCCCGCCCGTTGCTGCTGGTGCACGGCATGGCGGACGACAACGTGGTGGCAGCGCACACGCTGCGGCTCTCCGCGGCCCTGCTGAGCGCCGGCCGGCCGCACGCCGTGCTGCCGTTGACCGGGGCCACCCACATGGCCTCCAATGGCACCGCCGAGCGGCTACTCCCCCTGGAGCTGGATTTCCTCCGCACCCACCTGCTGTAAAGGCCGCGATCACCAACGCTCCACGAGGTGTTCCCGGCCCGGCGGTGGGTCGTACGGCTCGGGCCAGTAGTCGATGATCTTGCTGATCAACCAGTGCTCGGACAGCTCCAGCCAGACGCACGCGTCCTGCTGCTCCACGCCGACGCGGACGTCGAGCCACAGGGCAGCGAGGCGGCCATCGACGATCACCCGTCGTGGCCGGAGGTGCCAGTCTCCGGGATACTCGGTGTTGAACCGCACGAACGCGTCCTTGCCGCGAATCCGCTCCCGGGTCTGCGGCATCTCGTAGACCACATCGTCGGTGAGCAGAGCCGCCAACCCAGACCAGTCGCGGCGCTCCAAGAGATCAACGTAGGCGTGGGCGGCCCGCCGGGCCGTCGAGGTGTCATCCACGGCGCGGACCCTAGCCGCCACCCACGACACGACGGCGCGCCCTCGGCGGGCGCAGGCAAGCCGGCGAGCGATACGTCAGGACGGTCCGCGGTGCCTTCAGGGGCGGGCGTCGAACTGGGTCCGGGCGTCGAAGACGCGGTCCATGTGTGTCTCCGCCCAGTTCTTGATCGCGACCATGACCGGGAACAGCTCATGGCCGAGCGGGGTGAGCGCGTAGTCGACGCGGACCGGCACCGAGAGGGTGACCGTGCGGGTGACCAGGCCGTCGCGCTCCAGCGTGCGCAGGGTCTGGGTGAGCATCTTCTGGCTGACACCGGCGATGCGGCGGGCGAGTTCGCCGTGCCGCAGCGGGCCGCCGGCGAGCGCCGGAATCACCAGGGCGACCCATTTGTCGGTGAGCCTGCTCAGCAGCTCACGGGTCGGGCAACCCTCCAGGAACGCGTCGTAGTCGCGTTTGGCCTGCTCGCGGCGTTGCGCCGCGGATGTCGTCGCCATCGATTCCCCCTCGGGTGCCCTAGGCACTTTACGGTACCTACTTACTGACAGTGCCTGTGATTCGTACGGTCGTGGTGATCAGAAAAAGCCACGAAGGAGACGGCGATGCGCGCGGTCAGTTATGCACAGTTCGGAGGGCCGGAGGTCCTGCAGGTGGTCGACGTGCCGATGCCCGAGCCCGGGCCGGGGCAGGTCCGGGTGCGGGTCGCGGCGTCGGTGATACATCCGGTCGATCTGATGATCCGCTCCGGTCGGTTCCCGGCCCCGCTGCCGACCGGCCTGCCGTACACGCCCGGCTGGGACGTCGCCGGCAGCGTCGACGCGGTCGGCCCGTCGGTCGAGGAGTTCACCATCGGCGACGAGATCATCGGCTTCTCGCCGTGGCTACAGACCACCGTCGGCACCCACGCGGAGTACGTGGTCCTCGACGCCGCCTGGCTGACCTCCGCGCCCACCGGTGTCCCCGCCACCGAGGCGGCGACGCTGCCGACCAATGGCCTCGCCGCCGCCCAGGCCCTCGACCTGCTCGCGCTCCCCGCGGGGTCGACGGTGCTCGTCACCGGCGCCGCCGGGCAGGTTGGCGGGTTCGTGCTGGCGCTGGCCCGGGCGACCGGTCTGCACGCCACGGGACTCGCCGGGGCCGACGACAAAGAGTTCGTCGAGTCGCTGGGCGCGGCGTTCCTGTCGCGCGCCGACGACCCGACCGGGACGTTCGACGCGGTCATCGACCTGGCGGTGATCGGCCCCTCGCTGCTGGACCTCGTCCGGGATGGCGGCGGCTACGTGGCCGCGTCACCCCCGCTGCGCCCGGTGCCGGTGCGGGGGATCCGGACCTCCGCGCTGGAGGTGCAACCGGACGGGTCCCGGCTGGGCGAGTTGGTCAAACTCGTCGCCACCGGCGACCTCCCGCTCCGGGTCGCTCACGTGCACCACTTCGCCGACGCGGCGACCGCCCACGAGCGGGTGGCCCAGGGCGGCGTGCGCGGCGGAGTGGTGCTCGTCCCCTGATCCGCCGCGCCGCCGCCAGACGGAAGGTCCCCTCCCGCCAAGAATGTCGAGAAGGGACCCTCCCCTGCCCGCGGTCAAGCTACCGCCTGACGTGCGCGTTCGGGATGTTCACGCGATGCTGGGCGCGGACAGCGGTCAGCCCTTGGGACTGGGGCCAAAGCGGTTCGCTCCGGGGGTGCTGTCCGATACGAAGAACACGATCAGGACGATGGCGCCCACGAGCGGCACCACGCCGATCAGCAACCACCACCCCGTCCGGTCGGTGTCGTGCAGGCGCCGCACCGCGACCGCCAGCGCCGGCAGCAGCAGCGCCAGGGAGGCGACAAGACCGATGAAGCCGGTCGACGAGCCCTCGAAGGTCAATCCCAGCGCGCTGTCCAGGATGGCGGCGGCAATGCTGACAAGGAATGTGAACAGGGTGAACCACCAGTACTCAGATCGGCGGGCCCGACCCGAGAAGCCGACGTACTGGCTGAGGACCGACTTGATCGCGGCACCGAAGGACATGACTATCTCCCGTTGTTTGAGGGGTTCTCAAGGTCATCGCGAAGGCAGCCAAGCAGATCGATATCCCGGGGTCAACGGCCGAGCAGCCGAGGAGCAGTAGCCGCAACGCCCACACTCTGAGAGGCGCAGCCAACATCACCGGGAGCGCCCGCACCGAAGTACACAGATTCCCCTCAACAGGCCACTGCGTCGCCTCACAATCACATTGGCACGAGGAACTGATTCGTGGCTTCGATGAGCAGGCTGCGGGTGCGGGTTCGGAGCCGCTGTGGCCCGCGCCTGAAGACCGATGCCCGAACGAGCTGAGTCAGTCGCCGACTCTCGGTGCCCCCCACATCGACAGGCAGAACGGGTGCCCGGCCGGGTCTGCGTACACGAAGCAGTGGTCCGCGTTGGGCTGATGCTCGAATCGGGTGGCACCGGCTGCCAGCGCACGCGCTCCGGTCGCTTCCAGGTCGTCGACGAAGAACTCGAGGTGCATCTGCATCCCCACCTCGCCATCCGGCCAGGTGGGGCGCCGGTAGTCGTCGACCTGCTGGAAGCCGATGTCACCGTTCGGCCCTTCCACCAGCGCCCAGCACTCGTCACCCTTCGCGACCCCGCCGGTGATCTCTGCGTAGAACCGCGCGAGCGCGATGGCGTCGGGAGCATTTACCGTCGTCAGGCTGAGCCTGATCAGGTTCGACATCAACCGATCCCTATCTTTTGGTATGTCGGCGTGAGTTCTTCCCAGCGCTCCGTCCAGCCGGGCGCTCGGGAATCGGAGCTCCAGCCCTCCGGATGGACCGGTCCGTCGACCTCCAGCGACCGACCGAGATCCTCGAGGTGGACCCGCCAACCAGAGGCGTGGGACGGGAGGTGCCCCGTCGGCAGGCCGCGCTCCTCGACCACCAGCCGAGTCCTGGAGCCCTCCTCGGTCAGCCACGCCTCGATCTGCCCCTCGTCGTCCGCACCCGGCTTCGTCGTCAGCAGCAGGTGGTGAGGCGCATCGCACAACTCGATGCGCGCGGGACCGGTCCAACTGCTCGTGAAGACGGCCTGGATGGTGCCGCCGACCCGCATGTCGCCGTCGACCCGGGCGATCCAGCGGGCCAGCCGCTCGGGCGTCGTACACGCCTCCCAGAGGTCGTCGATGCCCGTGTCGTAAAGGGTCTCGACCCGGACTGCTCCGCGGTTTTCATCGAGCGTCCGCATCGTCGCGATCGTGGTCATCGTCGCGCCTTCTTTCCTCGTGCGATCTCGGTCTGAAGAGCGCCGAGCCGGTTCTCCCAGAGCCGGCGGTACTCCCCCAGCCACTCGTCGACCTCGACGAGCGCCTCCGGGCGGAGGGTGTAGATCCGGCGCTGCGCGTCCTGCCGTACGTCGACCAGCCCGGCTTCCCGCAGTACGCGGAGATGCCGGGAGACGCCCGGACGAGCGATCGGGAGGGCCTCGGCCAGCTCTCCCGCACTCGCCGGGCGGTCGCGGAGAATATCGAGAACCGTGCGCCGACTCTCGTCTGCCAGCGCGTGCAACACGGCGTCCATGGCAGCTAACGTAACCGGATGGGTACGTATCCACAAGGTTACATTCAGCCCTCTCATGGCGCAGGTTGCAGCCGACTCACGCCGGTCTGGCCCTGGGTCTCACGTCACGCCGGCTCGATGGGCAGCCACAGTTCGCAGGTCGCGGTGCTGAAGTCGGCAGCGCGTTCGAGGATGGCAACCATCGATGGGCCCGGCCGCAGCCGCCACGGGTTGGACGGGAACCACTCGGTCGCGGTCGCGGCCCAGGTGTCCTGCAGGGCCTGCGGATGGGGTCCGGCGGTGCGGAAGACCGCCCACTGGCCGGCCGGCACCTCGATGGCGTCCAGGTCGTCGGGGACCGGGGTGTCCCGGGACACCGCGACCCCGTGCAGGTACGTCAGTTCGGTGCCCTCGGTGGCCTCGGCGTCGACGTCGTCGCTGACCTGCAGCAGCCCGGCGGGCTCGGTGTCGCTGAGCGCCTTGAGCCGGACATGCTCCTGCGGTGCCAGCCCGGCGATGTGCTGCTGGATGTGCGGGTTGATGCCCTGGTGGATGAGTGGTACCCGGGCGGCGTGTCCGACGAGCCGGAACGCGGGGCGGTCGGCGATGCGGGTGTCCATGGGGGTGCTCCCTTCGACGGTCAGGCGGAACCTGAGCTGCGGTTGTGTGCGAAGGGGGCCTCCATCGCGGCGTACGTCACCGGGGCTGGCACCGTGGACCGCCCGGAACGCCCGCCCGAACGCCTCGGTCGAGCCGTATCCGTGCCGGACGGCGATGCCCAGCAGATCGTCCTCGCCCCGAACGACGTCGGCGGCGGCGACGGTCATGCGGCGTCGGCGCACGTACTCGGACAGCGGCATGCCGGCCAACGAGGAGAACATCCGGCGCAGGTGGTACTCGGTGGTGCCGAGCGTCCTGGCCACCGCGTTGACGTCGAACTCCTCGGCAAGGTGCTCTTCGAGCAGGTCGACAAGCCTGTTGAGTGCCGCGATCACGAGGCCTCCTTTCGACGTCAAGCCTGACCGAAGGACCCTGCCCCGCACCCGACCGTAGCGGTCCGATCCGATCGGGGGCGCGGCTTCCCGGACGACGACAGGGGTCCCCTCCCGACGGCGTTGTCGGAAGGGGACCCCTGAACTTCTGCGCTGCGCCTTACGGCTTGACGTGCGCGTTCACGAACGACGGGTAGCCGAAGACGCTGGAGATGAAGACTCCGCCGGCCTTGGACCCGTGCACGTTGTACGCCACGTCCACGTAGAGCGGCACCACCGGCGCGTGCTCCTTCATGATCCGCTCGTCGAGCTTGGCCCACTCCGGGCCCTGGTCGGCCGGGGCGAGCGCCAGGATGCGGTCCATCTCGGCGTTGACGGCCGGGTCGTTGAAGAAGGACTGGTTGCTGTTGCCCTCGGCCTTGATGGTGCGGCCGTCATAGAGCACCGGCAGGATCGACGCCCCGCTCGGCCAGTCGGCAGCCCAGTTACCGATGTACAGGTCCCAGGGGTTGTTCTTCTTCTTGATCTCGTCGAGCTTGGCGTCGTCGGAGATGTTCCGCAGCGTGATCTTGAAGCCGGCCCGCTCCAGGTTGGCCTTGAGCTGGGCGCCCTGCTGCTGCTCGGTGGAGTTGTCGGCGACGCCGAGGACCAGCTCCGGCGTCTTGCCGCCGAGCAGCTCCTTGGCCTTGTCGACGTTGCCGTTGGGCCCGGCCGGGTACGCCTCGTACGCCTTGTAGCCGATGGTCGACGACGGCATCAGCGTGGTCAGCGGTGCGGCGACGTTCTGGCCGCCGAGCACCTTGATCATGCCTTCGCGGTCGATGGCGTAGTTGAGCGCCTGCCGGACCTTGAGGTCGGTGACCCGCTGGTTGTTGATGACCAACTGGTTGGCGCTCGGGGTCGGCGAGAGGATCGTCCGGGACTTGAGCGCGGCGTCTCCGGCCACCTTGGCGACCAGCGAGGCGGGCACGGTGTTGAACGCCAGTGCGCTCTGGTCAGCGCCGTTGTCGGCGATCACCCGGTTGTTGGCGGCGTCCGCGGTCGGCCCGAAGGTCCAGACGAACCGGTCCGGGTACTGGTGGCGCACCGGGTCGGTGTTGGCGTCCCAGTTCGGGTTGCGCTCCAGGGTGAGCTGGACACCCACCTGGTTCTCGGCGACCCGGTACGGGCCGGACGAGAACGGCTGCTTGTCCACGTTGATGCCGGTGTCCTTGTCGGCGGGCAGCGGCGCGGTGGTCGGCAGCGAGGCGGCGAACGGCAGGTCGCAGCGGGGCTTGGCGAACTCGAAGCGCAGCGTCTTGGCGTCCGGCGTGGAGAGGCCGGGCGGCAGCGACGTCTTGTTCTTCTTGAAGTCCCACTTGGTGTCGAACTGCGCGGTGTCGGCCAGCCACTCCTGGATGTAGGTGGGGCCGCCGGCGAGGTCGGGGTCGAAGGACCGGGCGATGCCGTACGCGATCTCCTTGGCGGTGATCGGCCGGCCGTCCTCGAACTTCACCCCGTCCTTGATGGTGAATTCCCAGACCTTGCAGTCGTTGTTGACGTTCTTGCCCGGGGTCTCGGCCAGGTCACCCACCAGGACCAGGCCACCCTTGCCGTCGTCCTTCCAGGTGGTCAGGTAGCGGGACCAGAGCGGGTTGGCCATGAGACCGGCGAACGAGTACGTCCGTTGCGGGTCGAGGTGGGAGATCGGCGATTCCCGGATGACGGTGAAGGTGCCGCCCTTCGCGGCGCCGCTCACCTCGGCCGCCGGCCCCTGCGAGTCCTTGGGGTCGGTCGCGATGACCCCGGTCTGCTTCCGGTCGGTGTCCACCGTCGTGCCCTCGCCCGTGTTCTTCGAGCACGCACCCAGTGCCACAACCAGAGCAATCGCGCCGCCTGCGGCAACCGCCACGCGTGGTCGCATGAAGTACCTCCTTCAGCCATGTGCCGTGCGGTTTCGTCGGGGCGAGAACCGCCGACGTCCCGAGGATCGTAAGGAAGAAAACCTACGAGTTGTGTAACAGTTGTCGATAAATTTCGCCATCCGTCGGCGTGGCGGGCACCGTGGGGTCAGCGCAGCCGGACCCGGGGGTCGATCACCGCGTAGAGCAGATCCACCAACACGTTCGCCAGGACGACGAAGACGGCCGCGATCAGCACGGTGGCCATGATGGTGGGCAGATCGCCCGAGCGCACCGCGTCCACCGCCGTACGCCCCAACCCCTGGATGCCAAACGTCGTCTCGGTGATCACCGTCCCGCCCAGCGCCCCGCCCACGTCCAACCCGGCGATCGTCACCACCGGAGTGATCGCCGCGCGCAACGCGTGCCGCCCGTACACGGTGGGTTTGGCCAGGCCCTTGGCCCGCGCGGTCCGGACGAAGTCCTCCGACAGCGTCTCCAACATCTGCGCCCGGGACAGCCGGGCGTAGATGGCCGAGAACAGGAACGCCAGCGACACCCAGGCGAGCGCCAACCCACTGGCCCATTTCGCCGGGTTCTCGAACACCGACGTGTAGCTGGGCACCGGCAGCAGCCGCAGGTTGTAGACGAAGACCATCAGCAGCACCGCGCCCACGAAGTACAGCTGCAACGACGCGCCGGTCAACGAGAAGCCGATGGCGGCCCGGTCCAGCCAGGTGCCCCGACGCAGCGCGGAGATCATGCCAAGAC
The DNA here is from genome assembly GCF_018070305.1 of Micromonospora sp. M51. Taxonomy (NCBI): domain Bacteria; kingdom Bacillati; phylum Actinomycetota; class Actinomycetes; order Micromonosporales; family Micromonosporaceae; genus Micromonospora; species Micromonospora sp. M51. The sequence goes on from NZ_JAGPXZ010000138.1 coordinate 8,671, forward strand.
CGACACCGAGCAGCAACCACAGGATCGCCGCCGGGATCACGATGCTCAGCGTCACCGGCAGCACCCGGGCGATGGTGTCCGAAACGGCCTCGTTGGTGACGTACGACCAGCCCAGGCAGGGCGCGTCGCATCGACCACCCTGGGCGCTGCCCAGGTCCCGGCCGGTCACGATGCCCTTCATGTAACCGGCGTACTGGCTGATCAGCGGGTCGTTGAGGCCCAGGTCGTCGCGGACCCGTTCCAACCGCTCCGGGTTGCAGTTCTTCGAGCAGATGCTGCTCACCGGGTCACGCGGCAGGGCGAAGAACATCAGGAAGGTCAACACGCTCACCGCGAACAGGGTCAGCGTGGCCGAGAAGAGCCGCTTGAGCAGAAACCGCGCCATGGGGTACCCCCTACCGGGACGACTTCGGGTCGAGCGCGTCCCGCAACGCGTCGCCGAAGAGGTTGAAGGCGAACACCAGGGCGAAGATCATGACGCCCGGGAAGAACACGTACGCCGGGTCGGTCTGGAGGTAGTCCAGACTGTCGTAGATCATTCGGCCGAAGCTCGGCGTCTCATCACTGAGCCCGACGCCGATGAACGACAGCGCCGCCTCGCTGGTGATGAACTGCGGCACCGCCAGCGAGAACGAGACCAGGATCGGCGCCCAGATGTTCGGCAGCAGCTGCCGGAAGAGCATGTGCCCCAACCCGGCGCCACTGGCCTTGGCCGCCTCCACGAACTCCCGCTCCCGCAGCGCGATGACCTGCCCACGGACCAACCGCGCGGTGCGCGGTGCTGGTCCAGCCGAAGATGGCGAAGACGGCGATCAGCACACCCACCCCGAACGCGGACGACACCTGCCCCCGCTCGCCGTAGAAGCGCAGCGTGATGGCGGGGGTGAGGGCCAGCGCGATGATCAGGAAGGGCATCGCCAGGGTCAGGTCGGTGATCCAGTTGACCACCGCGTCGAGCCAGCCACCGAGATAGCCGGCGAGCGTGCCGAGCGTGACGCCGATCGTCGCGGTGATCAGCGCGGCGGCGAGCGCGATGAACAGCGACGTGCGCAACCCGTAGATCAGCCGGACGAAGATGTCCCGTCCCAGCCCCGGTTCCAGCCCGAACCAGTGGTCACCGGTGACACCGCCGGCGTACCCCAGCGGCATGCCGTTGCCGTCCAGCAGATTCTGGAACTGCTCCCGCGGCCCGACCCCGTAGAGCATCTCGATCAGCGGCGCGGCCAACCCCAACACCATGAAGAACACCAGGAGTACGCCGCTGACCACTGCCGTCCGGTCACCGCGCAGCCGCAGCCAGGCGAGCTGCCCGGGTGAGCGGCCGACGACACCCCTGGCGGCGGTCGTGCTCGCGTCCGGGTCGGACTCGATCTCGGCCAGCGCCACACCCTCCACCGGGGAGAGACTCACGACGACACCTCCTCGTCGACCTGGGTGATCGACCCGCCTGGTTCGGGGGTGGTGCCGGCCGTTTCCCCTTCGGGGCTCGTGCCGGCCGATTCCCCTTCGGGGCTCGTGCCGGCCGATTCCCCTTCGGGGCTCGTGCCGGCTGAGTCCCCTTCGGGGAAGTGACACGCGGTGGCCTGCCGGCCGCCGTCGCGCGGGACCAGCGCGGGCTCCTCGGTGGCGCAGATGTCCTGCGCCTTCCAGCACCGGGTGCGGAACCGGCAGCCCGACGGCGGGTCGAGCGGGGTGGGCACGTCACCGGTCAGCCGGATCCGGCCCGCCGGGCCGAGCTGGGTGACGTCCGGGATCGCCGAGAGCAGAGCCCGGGTGTACGGGTGCTGCGGGCGCTCGTAGATGTCCTCCCGGTCGCCGATCTCCACGATCCGGCCCAGGTACATCACCGCGACCCGCTGGCAGAAGTGCCTGATCACCGCCAGGTCGTGCGCGATGAAGACGAACGCCAGGCCGAGTTCCCGTTGCAGGTCACGCAGCAGGTTGACGACCTGCGCCTGGATCGACACGTCCAGCGCGGAGACCGGCTCGTCGGCGACGATCAGCTTGGGCCGCAGGGCCAGCGCGCGGGCGATGCCGATGCGCTGGCGCTGGCCGCCGGAGAACTCGTGCGGATACCT
>NZ_JAGPXZ010001355.1:0-751 GCF_018070305.1 Micromonospora sp. M51
GGGTTGCAGCGGGAGGTGCCGGTGTTCGGGCGGACCCGCCGGGTCGGGTTCTACTCGACGTTCACCGCCCGCGCCGAGGCCGACCGGTTGGCCACCGCGTACGGGCCGGTGGAGCTGGCCCGGGACCCGGGCGACGGTGCCGTGCACGCCCTGCGGGGGCGCGGCTTCGCCGGGGTGCAGTTCCACGCGGAGTCGGTGCTCAGCCCGGACGGGCTCGCCGTGCTGAGCGAGCTGTTGGCCGATCTGCTGCCGGCGGCGCGCACGCAGGCGCTGTCCGCGACGCGCGACGGCGCATAGTCACAGTGCCCCGGGGGTAGGGCTGGATGGACCGGTGGCGCGGACGGGCCGCGAGCCCCCGCCCGCGCCATCGGTCACCCTCGTCCGTCAGCCGGCCACCGGCTCAATTTTTCCGCAACTTCCGGGGCGTTCCGGCCCGGCGCCGCGCGCGGACGACGATCCTGATGCCATCGGTGCCGGCGGGATCGAGCCGTCGCCCCGCACCGGGCGCCTGAACGGGGGATCGCGCTCCGCCGGCAACGGAGCTGGCGTAGCGCGATCAGGGGACCGGGTCCGCCCCGCCCGCGCTCAGTGGACCAGGGTCGCCATCAGCCGGTCCAGTTCGGCCGCCGGGTCCGCGGTGAGGCCGGTGTGCACCGGCCCCGTCTGGATCATCGTGCTGCGCGGCGCGGCCAGCCAGTGGAACCGCTCGCCGAGGCGCATCCGGGTCGCCGGCCCGTCACCGGAGCAGGTC
>NZ_JAGPXZ010001356.1:0-749 GCF_018070305.1 Micromonospora sp. M51
GCGGCGTTCGAGCGGGCGCTGGACGTCATTGTGGACAGTGCACCGTGAGCGCGAGGAGTGAGCCGGGTTTGCGAGCCCCGCAGTCGCGAACAGGGGTGTCGTGGTGAGCGCGAGGAGTGAGCCGGGTTTGCGAGCCCCGCAGTCGCGAACAGGGGTGGTCCGGTGAGCGCGAGGAGTGAGCCGGGTTTGCGAGCCCCGCAGTCGCGAGTTGAGGTGTCGCCGTGAGCGGGTGGGCGGGGCCGGTTCTGGTGACCGGGACGGACACCGAGGTCGGCAAGACGGTGGTGACCGCGGCGATCGCGGCCGCCGCGCAGGCGGCCGGGTTGCGGGTGGCGGTGATCAAACCGGGTCAGACCGGTACGGCCGGTGGTGAGCCCGGTGACGTGGACTCGGTCAACCGGTTGGCTGCGCCGTTGACCGGTCGGACGTTGGCGAGTTATCCGGATCCGCTGGCACCGTTGGCTGCCGCGCGGGTTGCCGACCTGCCGCCGCTGGAGTTGTACACGGCGGTGGACGCGGTGCGTGCGGAGGCGGACAAGCACGACCTGGTGTTGGTCGAGGGCGCGGGTGGGTTGCTGGTGCCGATGGGGCTGCGGCCGTCGGGTGAGCCGTGGACGATGGCGGACCTGGCGGTGTCGCTCGGCGCGCCGGCGGTGGTGGTCGCCCGCGCCGGGTTGGGCACGCTCAACCACACCGCGTTGACGCTGGAGGCGCTGGACCGTCGGGCGGTGCCGGCCGGCGTGGTGATC
>NZ_JAGPXZ010001357.1:0-747 GCF_018070305.1 Micromonospora sp. M51
GTGTGTCAGGTGCGTCCGGGCCGACGAGGTCACGCAGCCGACCACCCCAGCCCAGGTCGGAGAGGCGCCCGACGGCCCGGCCTGGCAGCGCCTGCTCGGCCGGGGCGATCCGGCCCTTGAGGGGTACGCCGACCGCGTCGAGCCCGGTCGGCCAGAGCTTCTTCGGGGCGATCTCCACACCGGGGCGGCCCAGGAAGGTCTGCGCGGCGGCGAGCGCGGCCGTCGACACGTCGGCGGTGAAGAGGGGGTCGGCGCACCTGTCGCACCGGCCGCAGTCGGCCGCCCCGGTGTCGTCCAGGCGTTCCCGTAGATACCGCATCCGGCAGTCGGACGTGGTCGCGTACTCCCGCATGGCCTGTTGCTCGACGGTGCGCGCCTCGGCGACACGGCGCAACCGGGCCTCGTCGTAGACCCACGGCTCGCCGGTGGCGAGCCACCCACCGCGCACCCGGCGGACCGCGCCGTCCACGTCGAGCACCTTGAGCATCAGCTCCAGCCGGGCCCGGCGCAGGTCGACGAGGGGTTCGAGGGCCTGGGTGGAGAGCGGACGGTCGGTGTGCAGGGCGGCCAGCACGGCGCGGACCTGCTGCTCCGGTGGGAACGCCAGCGAGGCGAAGTAGCGCCAGATGGCGGCGTCCTCGACGCCGGGCAGCAGCAGCACCTCGGCGTGCTCGACGGCGCGGCCGGCGCGGCCGACCTGCTGGTAGTACGCGATGGGCGAGGGTGGTGCGCCGAGGTGGACGACGA
>NZ_JAGPXZ010001358.1:0-746 GCF_018070305.1 Micromonospora sp. M51
TGACGCCCCTCTCGGTCGAGGCGACGCCGGCCGCCATCTCCTTCTCGGAGGCGTAGCGCTCGTCGCCCAGCCAGGTGTCCTCCGGACCCCAGAAGATCTCCTCGGGCTCCCAGACGTCCTCGCGACCGAAGCCGAAGCCGAAGGTCTTGAAGCCCATCGACTCCAGGGCCACGTTGCCGGCGAGCACGAGCAGGTCGGCCCAGGAGATCTTCTGGCCGTACTTCTGCTTGACCGGCCAGAGCAGCCGGCGGGCCTTGTCCAGGTTGGCGTTGTCCGGCCAGCTGTTCAGCGGCGCGAACCGCTGACCACCGTCACCGGCGCCGCCCCGGCCGTCCTCGATGCGGTACGTGCCGGCGGCGTGCCAGCTCATCCGGATCATCAGGCCGCCGTAGTGGCCGAAGTCGGCCGGCCACCAGTCCTGCGAGGTGGTGAGAACGTCGGTGATGTCGCGCTTGAGCGCCTCGACGTCGAGCTTCGCGAACTCCTTGGCGTAGCTGAAGTTCTCGCCCAGCGGGTTGCCCTTGTTCGAGTGGGCGTGCAGCACCGAGAGGTCGAGCTGGTTGGGCCACCAGTCCCGGTTGGTGCGCGGACGACCACCGGTCTTCGGGGTCGGCGAGTCGATCGCCGGGTTCTCACTCTCGCTGCCGTGCGCGGTCACCGAGTCGTGCGCGACCGGGCAGCCGGCCGCTGCCTTCTGGTCCACGCCCTGCGCACTGGTGGGGCGGTTCTCCTGGGTGTCGCTCATG
>NZ_JAGPXZ010001359.1:0-745 GCF_018070305.1 Micromonospora sp. M51
ACGGGGCGCTGCGCGGCGAAGCACGCCGGTCCGCCCTGGTGGCGCTCCGGGTCAGCGACGGTGCCGTGCTCGCCGCGGCGAACGGCCCCGGCCCGGCCGGGGAGAACCTGGCCTTCAACGCCCAGGTGCCGCCGGGTTCCACGTTCAAGATGGTCAGCACGCTGGGCCTGCTGGACCGGGGCGCGGTCACCCTGGACGGTCCGGTGGCCTGCCCGAAGACCTTCACCGTTGACGGTCGGTCCTTCAAGAACTCCGACAACTTCGAGCTGGGCTCGGTGCCGTTCCGCACCGACTTTGCCAAGTCCTGCAACACGGCGTTCGCCGCGCTGGCGCCGAAGCTCGGCGGCGACGGGCTGGCCGCCGTCGGCCGCACGCTGGGCCTGGAGGGTCAGTGGGACCTCGGCACGGACGCCTTCACCGGCAAGGTCTCCACGGGCGGCAGCCCGGCCGAGCAGGCCGCGGCGTCGTTCGGGCAGGGCACCACGTTGGTCAGCCCGCTGGCCATGGCCGGCGCCACCGCCGCCGTCGCCCGCGGCCGCTTCGAGCAGCCGAAGCTGCTGATCGACCCGGCGCCGGCCAAGCCGGCTCCGGCGGGTGAGCAACTCAAGCCAGAGTCCGTCGCGGCGCTGCGCACGATGATGCGCGAGGTGGTCACCACCGGCACCGGCAGCGCGCTCAAGGATGTGCCGGGCGAGGTGTACGGCAAGACCGGCACCGCCGAGTACGACGACAACCCGGCCCACAC
>NZ_JAGPXZ010001360.1:0-744 GCF_018070305.1 Micromonospora sp. M51
GCTTCCGCCGGCCACTCGTCGACGTACGGGCCTCCCTCCGGGCTCGCGCTCGGAGCGTCGACAGCGTCGGTCGGCTCGTCGGGTGGCGCGAGTTCGTCCGTCGGGTGGTACTCGACCGGGTTGGCGTCCTCATTGGGTGAAGCGGTGTAGGCCTGCTTGTCGACGTCGGGTTCGGCTGCGAGGTCGCGTTCGTCCTGCTGGTGGGGGATCGCGAGCAGCGGTGCGCCGGAGACGGGTTGGTCGTCGTCCACAGGTGCCGTGTCGAACGCGGGCTGCTGGTCGTCGTCCAGGTCGTCCAGCCAGCGCCGGGGAGCACCGGAGACCGGGGCAGCGGGCGGCGCGGAGACGGGGGCAGCGGGCGGCGCGGAGACGGGGGCAGCGGGCGGCGCGGAGACCGGGGCGAAGGCGTCGTCTGGTGTCGACCCGCTGGCGTCGGTCACGTCCAGGTGGGTGTCAGCCGTCGGCGTCGACGCCTCCGTGTCCGACGCGGCCGCTGTCGTGAAGAGGTCGGGGCTGCCGGCCGTCGACTCATCGTCGGTCGGGTCGTACTGCCGCTCGTCGGTCGTCGACGCACCCGGCGAGGAATCGGCGGGCTGAGCCGGGCTGAACCACGCGTCCGGCCCACGGACGCTCGCGACGTCGTCCGGTTCGCGAACGGGCGTGACCGGTTCTTCCGAGGGTGGCGGGGGTACGTAGCGGCGCGGCGTACCGGGGGCCGGCGGAAGCACCGGCGCGACGTCCATC
>NZ_JAGPXZ010001361.1:0-728 GCF_018070305.1 Micromonospora sp. M51
GACAACGGCCTGCTCGACCGGGAGGTCCACGATGCCTGACGAGATCCAGGAACGCGCCGGAGTGCCGGTGCTGGTCTGCGACCCCGACGGCCCGCCACTGGCCACCGAGCAGGATGCGCTGGACCTGATCGGGGCGGCGTTCCTCGGCGCCCAGGTGGTCGCCGTGCCGGCCAACCGACTCGACGAACGGTTCTTCTCGCTGGGCACCCGCTTCGCCGGCGACGTGATGCAGAAGTTCGTCAACTACCGGCTGCGACTGGCAGTCGTCGGCGACATCTCGGCGCAGCTCGCGGAGAGTTCTGCGTTGCGCGCGCTCGTGCACGAGTCGAACCGGGGTGGGCACATCTGGTTCCTCCCCGACCTCGACGCGTTGGACACCCGCCTACGCGCCGGCAGATAGCCACCTCACTGGTCAGGCACGACCCGCCATCTCCACCGTGTCCGGCTCCACTCCCCCGACCCGAGCCTGCTCGGCCGCCCAGCGGAGATAGGCCAGCCACTCCTCCGACGACCACCCGTTGCGGCGACCGACGCCCGCCTCGGCCGGGAGCTGGCTGGCCACGACACGGTCGAGGATCAGGGGCTGCACCCCGCCCACCCCGCGGCGGTAGCCGACGAAGTAGAGGACCTTCGTGAACAGGCCCGGCCCCAACCAGGGCAGACGAGCGTGGTCGGGGTCACTGAAGCGGCGGTACGCCGTACACAACGCCTCCTGGTCGGGCGCTGGT
>NZ_JAGPXZ010001362.1:0-726 GCF_018070305.1 Micromonospora sp. M51
GAATTCGCTCGGTCGCCGTCGCGGCCGCGGCCAGCAGCACGGGTGCCGCCGAGTCGTTGTGTCCCTCGCGGTAGTGCTCACCGACGCTGAACACGTCGAGTCCGGCCGACTCGGCGAGCCGTGCCTCGTCGACGAGTAGCCGTACGGTCTCGGCGTCGCTCAGGGTCCGGTCGCCGTCGGTGGCGACCTCCCCGAACGAGTTCAGCCCCAGCTCGAAGTCTGCAGCTGCCATCGTCCCCTCCTCGGTGCTCAGCCGGCGAGCTGCGGAAGCAGACCTACCGGTTGACGTGTCAATGATGCTAACTTGGCAATTGACACGTCAATTCCCAGGAGAGTGAGATGACGGACGCCACACCGGCCCGGCGGGGGCGCCAGCTCCCCACCGCCGACGAGCTGCGGATCTGGCGGGACTTCATCGAGACGACGGCAGCGCTCGGCTCCCGGCTCGAGTCCCGGTTGCAGAGCGACTCCTCGCTCTCGACGGGCGACTACGCCGTGCTCCTCGCCCTCAGCGAGGCGCAGGGTCAGGCGATGCGGTCGTCCGAACTCGCCGCGCACATCGGGTGGGAGCGGAGCCGCCTCTCGCACCACCTCGGGCGGATGGAACGGCGCGGCCTGATCCGCCGCCAGGAGTGCGCGACGGTGCCCCGTGGCGCCGAGGTGCTGCTCACGACAGCCGGCGCCGAGGCGTTCAAGGGCGCCACCTTTCCGCACCTGCGCGCCATC